>DASPGK010000150.1:0-2843 GCA_035620655.1 Candidatus Krumholzibacteriia bacterium | reverse complement strand
CCCCCCATCGCGCAAGAAACGCCCCCCGGCCGACGCGCTCTCGCACTCGGTGCGGGTCTTTCTGTCCGCGTTGGGGCGCGACCCCAAGGCTCCCGAGTTGCGCGAGACCCCCGACCGCGTCGCCGAGGCGTGGCGCCACTTCACGCGCGGCTACCAATCGACCGCGGCCGAGATCTTCTCCGAAGGCGTGTTCGAGGACTCCTACGAGGGAATGGTGCTGGTTCGCGACATCGACTTCTTCTCGGTGTGCGAGCACCACTTGGTACCGTTCTTCGGGAAGTGCCACGTCGCGTACGTGCCGGCGCGCCGGGTCGCGGGGTTGAGCAAGGTGGCGCGCCTGGTCGAACTCCACGCGCGCCGCTTGCAGGTGCAGGAGCGCATGACGCGCGAGATCGCGCGCGACTTGGCGCAGGCGCTCAAGCCCCGCGGCGTTGCGGTGCGCGTGGAAGCGCGCCACTTGTGCATGGCGATGCGCGGCGTCGAGCAGAAGAACGCCGACGTCGTCACCGTGTACGCGACCGGCGTCATGAAGACCGACCCCGCGCTGGCCGAGGAATTTCGCGCCGCGCTCACCCGGCGTTGAACGGAAACTAGGCAAGAGTCAGGATAGAATAGGAGACAGGCATGTCGATCAAGCCCGATAAGTGGATCACGCGCATGGTGAAGGAATACAAGATGATCGAGCCCTACGTGGAATCGCAGGTCAAGGACAACGCGGTGTCCTTCGGGGTCTCGTCGTACGGCTACGACATTCGCATCGCGGACGAGTTCAAGATCTTCACCAATATCAATACCACCGTCGTCGATCCCAAGAACTTCGACCCCAAGTCGTTCGTCGACTTCAAGGGCGAGGTCGCCATCATCCCGCCCAACTCGTTCGCGCTGGGGCGAAGCGTGGAGTACTTCCGCATCCCGCGCAACGTGCTGACGATCTGCGTCGGCAAGTCGACCTACGCGCGCTGCGGCATCATCACCAACGTGACGCCGTTCGAGCCCGAGTGGGAAGGCTTCGTGACGCTGGAGATCTCGAACACCACACCGCTGCCCGCGAAGATCTACGCCAACGAAGGCATCGCGCAGGTACTGTTCTTCGAGAGCGACGAGGACTGCCTGGTGTCCTACAAGGACAAGAAGGGCAAGTACCAGAAGCAGCAGGGCATAACACTACCGAGGGTGCCGTAGGCGCTACCCCTTCGGGCGTCGCGCGAGCCGGCGCGCACGCGTGACCACCCCGGTGTCGCGCGGGAGCCGCGCGCGTGCCGCGCGCATCGCGCCGAGTCCTTCGAGCGACAATCGCCCTACGACACCGCGCCGCAGCCACGGCGGCAGTTCGCCCGGCGGTACCCGCACCGCCACGTCGTCGCCGGCGAGCAGACGCCGGAACACGCGCAGGTATGCGTTGCGCCGCGTCGCCTCCGGCCAGGCCGCGCGCTGCCACGGCTTCGGCCCCGCGATCGCGTGCAGCGCGGCGACGCGCGTGCCCTCGAACTCGCAGTGCAGCGTGGCCGCGTCGCGCACGCGCACCCGCTCGAAGTCCCACCGAAAGACCTCGCGGTTTTTGGCTTGCGGCGCGATCGCGTCGGCGGGGAACTCGCTCATCAAGAGCGCGTTGAGTGCATCCTGGTCCGATTGGCTGGTGGGGTCGTCGCGCGCGGCGCCCTCGCGGATGGTCGGCTGCGGGAAGATGCGCTCGCACGCCTGCCACCAGCGACCCAAGAGCGCCGGCCAGTGCGTGGTCGAGAACACCTCGAAGCCCGAGTTGACATAGGTCTGCTTTCGCGGCGGGGCCGCGAGCGCGAACACGCCCTCCCACTCCGCGAACCAACGGTGCTCCTCGGGGTCGGGAAACACGCAGATTTTCCCCGCGCGCGCCGACGCAATCATGTCGTCGATCGAATCGGTGACGATGATGTCGGAGTCGACGATGGCCACCGTCCCGCGAGGGCGCAGGAGGTGGGGGAACGCCTTGTACTGCTGCGGGTTCTTGACCTCGGCGCGCGAGAGCGGGATCAGCGTGGCGTGGGGCGAAAGAAGCTCCCGCTGCGGCGGCGTGAAGCCGCAGTCTGCGATCACGATGCGCTGCGCGTACCCCAATAAACGCAAGGAGTTGATCAGGCCCGCAACGCCCGGGAAGAACGCGTCGTCACCGATCGTGAAGAAGGTGACGTCGTCGTCGGAGAATTCGATGCGCGGTATCGCGGACGGGCTCGAGGCGGTCATGTGTGGTCGGATTATCATGACTCCCGGGAAGCAGTGTCAACCGCCGATCGGCCCGGGATGCCCGACTTCGGCCGTTTAGGCCTATTTTGTGTTTGACAGGCTCCGGCGTTCCTGGTATTCCGAGACCGACAACGAGGCTCTGGTGAGCCGATTTTTCGAAGACGTTCACATTCCTCCTGGAGGGAAGCCGAAATGGCAAAAGCTGCGAAGAAGGCCGCGTCGAGCGACCTGATCATTTCGAAGTCGCGTACCAAGGCGGCGGCGAAGGGTTACAACGTATCGAGCGACTTCTACGGCGCGCTCGACAAGGCCGTCCGCGTCATCATCAAGAACGCGGGCGACCGCGCCAAGGCGAACAAGCGCAAGACGCTCAAGCCCGGCGATCTGTAAATCGGAGTTTGGTTCCTTCGTACCGAAAGGTACTCGTGGAAGGCCCGGCCTCGTCGGCCGGGCCTTCGTGTTTTCTCTCGGCGAGCGGCTAGGGCCGGTACAGCGCCTTCACTGCACCCCACGTCGAGGATTTCACGGGCACCGGTCCCGCACCCGTCGTGAACGTCCATACCGGGCTGCGAACACCGATGTCTATGCCGCAAGCCAGGGACACCGCCCAGTAGTAGGTGGTG
>DASPGK010000149.1:0-7882 GCA_035620655.1 Candidatus Krumholzibacteriia bacterium | reverse complement strand
GGGCACGAGTACGGCACGACGACCGGGCGCCCGCGCCGGTGCGGCTGGTTCGACGCCGTGGCCGCGCGCACGGTCGTGAAGATCAACGGGATGACCGACATCGCGCTCACCAAGCTCGACGTACTGGACACCTTCGCCTCGGTCAAGGTGTGCCACGCCTATCGCATCGGCAAGCGCACGCTGGACGTGTTCCCGGCCGACGCGCGCGACGTCGAGTCCGTGGTGCCCACGTACGAGACGCGCCCCGGTTGGAAGGAGGCGACCACCGGACGCCGCCTCGAGGACCTGCCGCGGCCGGCGGTCGACTATATTCGCCATCTGGAGAGCCTGGTGTCGTGCCCGATCCACCTCGTCTCGCTCGGTCCCGAGCGCTCCGCGATGGTACGCATCCCGCGCGGCCCCGCGTCGGTGCTGGGCGCATAGTCGCTTGCCGCATACCGGCGCCCGTCCTTGACATCGGACGAGGGCATTCGTAAAGTGACGGCCTCACGTCGAGCCGCTAGCTCATCAGGTTAGAGCACCTGCCTTTTAAGCAGGTGGTGCCAGGTTCGAGTCCTGGGCGGCTCACCACCTTTTTCTCCTCCGCGTCGGCCGAGCACGGCTGGAACGGGGACGAGACCATGTCGACCCGCAACGTCAGACCGTTCGTCCACCTGCGGGTGCTATCCTCCTACAGCCTGGGTCACGGCCTCTCGACACCCGCCGACCTGTGCCGCCACGCACGGCGCGTCGGTTTCGACGCGGTCGCCCTGACCGACGTCGGCGGCACCCACGGTCTGGTCGAGTTTCATCGCGCGGCGCGCGAGGTCGGCGTCAAGCCGATCTACGGCACGCTGCTGGTGCTCGATTGGGGTGTCGCGCCCGCGTCTCGCGATCCCGTCCAGACGCTCATCCTTCTGGCCCTCGACCGCGTCGGGCTTCGCCACGTGTGCGCGGCGGCCACCCTCTCCGCCACGCGTCGCGAGCGGCGTGAGCCGCTTACGGTCGCGGATATCGAAGGGTGCGGCGACGGCGTGGTCGCGATCGCCGGGTTTTCGGCGCCGGCCGACGGACCCTCGCCGCGCCACTACTTATCCGCGCTGCGCGGCGTGTTCGGCGACCGCGTGTTCGTGGAGTACCGCGACGGCCTGTCGGGGGAGCCGATGGAGATGCAAGCGCGCGTGGTCGCGGACGCCGCCGACGTCGGCGTGCCGGCCGTGCTGGTCCAGGACGTGCGCTTCGTCGGCCCGGCCCGCCAGCAGCTCATCGACCTCGTCGCCAGTGCCAGCGAGCGCGCCTTCGAGCACCGGGTGTTCAGCGACCCGCGCATCGGCGATTCGGTTCCCGAACACGGCATGCGCACGGCGGCCGAGATGTCGGCGGCGTACGACGCCGCGCCCGAGGCGCATTCCAACGCGGCGCTGATCGCGTCGCTGGTGCAGCCCGATCTCCTGGAGAGCCTCGAAGTCCACGAGGGCCCCGCGCACGCCGACATGTTCGACCCCTCGGGCGAGGCGTCGCGCGTGCTGCGCGGGCGCGTCGAGGCGGCCTTCGAAGAACGATTCGGGCGCCGCGACGACGCCAAGGTTCGCCGAGCGGTCGTGCAGGACGAGCTCGCCGCCCTCGAGCGCGCGGGGCTGGCGGAGACGATCGTGCAGTTCGCCGACGTGGTGGAACGGCTGCGCCGCGCGGGTGTGGTGGTGGGGCCGGCGACCGGACTCTCGCTGCAGTCGGCGTGCGCGTACCTCTTGGGCCTGACGACATTCGACCCCTATTTGATCGACGCCGCGTTTCGTCCCGACTTCGAGGACACGAGCGCGACGCGCGTACTCGACGTCCAGACCACCCCCGAGTTTCGGCCGCGCGTCCTGGGCACGCTGAATCGCGTGTTCGACGGGGCCGGCATCGGGTACGTGCCCACGGTCGAGCACATCACGGCGGCACGGGCGCTGCGGATCGTAGCGAAGCGCTTGGAAGACATTCCACCGGAGGTCGAGGACGCCATCAAAGTGGCGTCGCGTCACCACGGCGTCACCTTGCGCGAGCTCTCGGAGGACAACCGTTCGTTCGGGGCGCTCTATCGAAAGAGCGCCGCGTTCCGAGACATCGTGTCGCACGCGGCCGCGATCGAAGGGCTGCCGTACGGCTACGCGCGAACCAAGCGCAGTGTCATCGTCTCGCCCAAGCCACTGCGGGCCGCCTTCGCCTTCACCGTCGACCCCGAAACGGGCGACCGCTTCGTGCAGGCAACGCGCGATTCGTTCCCGGTCGGTGACATCCGGCGCGTCGACGTCGCGACCCTTCAGGTCCTCGCGGTCGTGGACGACGCGGGAGCAGATACGACCGAGCTCGATCGCGACGCCTTGGTGCTGGTGGCACGCGGCGACCTCGACGGCGTTTACCTGCTCGAAGGTGCCCCGGGTCGGCTGGCGGCGACCTTCGGCATATCGACGTTCGCCGACCTGGTGCACTTCGTCGCGTTGCTGCGCCAGCGCCGAACCGGGACGCCGCTTGCGGAGCGTGTCGCGACCTTCCGCGACGAAGGTCGTGTGGTGCCCGCGGCGAAGGCGGTAGGCGACGTTCTGACCTCGACCTACGGTGTCCTGCTCTTCGAGGACCAAATGCGCGACGTGGTGGCACGGCTGACGCGGCAGTCCGCGGCCGATGCGTCCGCTCTGGCGGCCCGTTTTGGCGACCACGCGCCGGGGAACCTGGCGGCGTTGCGGCGCGAGTTCTTCGCCTACGCCGTGGAAGCGGCGGTCTCTTTCGAAGACGCGACCGCGTGGTTCACACGACTCCTGCGCCACGCCCACGACGTGCAGAATCGGCAGCGCGTGATCGCCGAAGCATTGATCGTGCGGCGGTGCCTGGCTGCCAAGGCGCGCGACCGCGCCGCGTTCTTTGCGCGCTTTTTGGACGCGCCCCTCGATGCCGACAAGCGGGCGCGTTACCGCGCGCTACTCGAGCAAGAGGGGACCTGGCTCGCGCCCAGCATCACCGCGAGCGAGCGCGGACACGCGGTTGAAGGGGAACGCGTGCGTGCGCCGTTGTGGACGATCGACGGTGTCACACGCGATGCGTCGGACACCATCATCCGTATGAGGGGCGCGAAGAAGGTAACGACCGCCGAGGAATTCCGCTTTGCCGCTTTGAATGCGGGCATTAATTTGGAGGTGATCGATGCGCTGATCCGGGCAGGGGCAATCGATGGTGCCGCAGGGACAGGGAAGGAGGGTACGGGCCGAACCCGGCCCGTTTTGTCGTCCGTTGCGGCCAGTGGACAGATGAATATGGTCCTCTCGGGTACCGTGCCCGAAGGCTCCACTCCACCTGGTCCCGCCTTCGCCCAATCGCCATCGGCACAAAAAGATGGCAACTCGCGGCACGGTTTTCGCGTAGTCCCATCGTTGTCGGAGTTCTATCCCCACCCGAGCGCCACCCCAGTCGAACTGGCCGGGCGCATCCGGAACTTCCACGACTTCAAGACCAGTTCAGGGAAAACGGTTGGTTTCTTCGAACTATTCGACTCCAGTGGTTCCGTGCGCGTCTTCGTACCCTGGGAGCGCGTCGCTCGAATTGGCGAGCCATTGAGCGACGGGTGTCGCGTAACTGTAAAGGGCAAGGTTCGGTTGCGCGATGGAAGAAAGGTGTGCGATGCGCTGGAGATCGTAGTCGCTGAAGGAGGGAATGGTCATGGAGAAACTTCCCCTGACGATCCGTCAAAAGGAGATCCTTGAGTATCTAGGTGTGCACACGCGCGATTACGGTTACCCGCCGACGGTCAGAGAGATCTGCCGTGCCACGGGGCTGAAGTCACCGCGCTCGGTGAGCCAGCATCTGCAGGCGCTCGAGCGTAAGGGCTACATCCACCGGGGGCGGGACAAGTCGCGCGCGATTCGTTTCCTGCATCGTCCCGATTCTCTGGGTTCGAACGGGTCGGATCACGCGGTGGCGCTGCCGCTCAAGGGGCACGTCGCGGCCGGCCTGGCCGTCAACGGTAACGAGGTCGACGGAGCGAGTTACTACGTCGACCGCGGGTTGTTTTCCGGGGACGGCAACTTCCTCATGAAGGTGGAAGGCGATTGCATGGTCGACGCGCACATCTTGGAAGGCGATCTGATCGTGGTATCGCCGGAGCGGGAGGCCGCGAGCGGAGACGTCGTGGTCGCCCGGATCGGCGGAGAGGTCACGGTCAAGCGTTACGAGATGCGCGGTGGAAGCGAGTACCTCGTGTCGCAGATGGGACCGGTCAAGATCGACTCGAAAGGACCGCAGGTACAGATTCTCGGACGCGTGGTCGGATTGATCCGATCGGCGTCTTGAGGTAAAACGTCTCGCCCCAGTACTAGCCCCGAACGCGTGGACGCGGCGCGCACCCCTACCCGCGCGCCGCGAACGCCGTCCGCCGGCGACTGCCTTCGCCGCGGAATATCATTCTTGCCTCACCGCTCTCAGTCCACTCGTCGTGCCCTCACGCCGAAGTCGACGTTGTCTTCGACCCAGTCGAAGAAGTGCGGCTGCTCGCCGAAGGGAACGTCCGCCAGCATGATCTTGGGATCCTTCCACGAGCGCATGACGTCGGCATCCTGCGTCCACACCTTGACCCGCTTGCGGCTCACTTCCGTCTGCCAGCTCTTGCCGACGGTCGCGTCGGTGTACAAGAGCCGTACCGTGACGCTGCGCGCCAACCGCTCCAGCGGGTGCAGCACGACGGAGTTGTAGCCTGTGTCGCCGTTGCGGGACACGTCGGGTACACCGTCGCTCACCATGACGATGGTAATCGGGCGCAGCACCAGGTTCTTGCTGCGTACGGTGAACGCGACCTGCTCGAAGAATGCGTTGTAGTCCGTGAACGGATTGGGGTTCTCCTTAGGGAACATCTCGCACAGGGTGGCGTGAATCTCCTCCACCGACTTGTTCTCGAAGGTCTGGATGGGGAAGAACGTCTTGGGCTCGCCCTCGCGCGCCCCGCCGATCGAACTCACGAACAGCGTGTTGGGCCGCTCCATCCCGCCCACCCCGTTGAGGTGTCCGTAGATGTAGTAGGCGAGGAACTCGAGCGAGTCGTTGAAGTGCCCGCTGTCCATGAACGACCCGCTCACGTCGACGCCGATGAACAACGACTGCCTGGGCGTTTCGGACTCCGCCCCGCCGGCGGCCTCGCACCCGGCCAGGACGGCCGCGCCGAGTACCAGAACGATCGAGGCGGTGATAGCGACGCTCCGTGTCATGATGATCCTCCTGCGGGACGAAGCCCCTAGTCGCGACCCCTTCACGATCTGCCCGCCGTGATGGTCATGGAATCGGGATCCATTTCGGCGTCGTGCCGTCTGGCGGCGTGGCCGCTGGGATGAGCGGACGACGGGCCGTGGAAGCCCGAGCGCGCCTTGAAGTCTCGAATCAGCTTTTCCGAGTAGCGGATCGCGCTCAGGTTCTCGAACGGCAGCGAGAACAGGTGCTTGTTGAGCAAGCACAGGGTGCAGAAGTTGACCGCAGCCGCCACCACCTGGAGCGGCGGCAGCATGAACGACGCCAGCAACGAGTCGCCTCGCTCGCGCATCCACGCGCTGTCCTGGTGGGTTCGCGTCCACAGCGCCTCGCTCAGCTCGAAGAAGCGCGTGCGCGGTGCCGCGCCGGAAATGGTGTATTCGACCCCGCGTCCCTGGATCACCGACATGATGGTCGGCGTGCCATGGGCGGCGAACAGGAACCACGACAAGCTGCGGATACCGAACCAGGCGAAGCAGGCGATGCCGATGGTGCCGTAGATGCCGAGCTCGAAGTTGGCCGAGTACTGCGCGAACCAGGGCACCAACGAGTCGACGAACTCGCGGTAGAGGAACATGACCTCGACGAATATCACGACGCACTCGATCACCAGGATCCCGGCGATTTGCTGGACGCTCTTGCTCTTGAGCGCGTCGACGAAGGTCGACAAGACCGCGTAGCTGCCCAGGACGACGAAAAATAGGAACAAGAAGAGCGGCACGCGCACGAAGGTCTCGCTCAACGCCTCGCCGGTGATGTTCGAGAACGTGTCGATGACCACCGGAGACATGACATAGGTGAAGATCGTGGTCTCGATCGCACACCAGGCCAGCGTCAGCGACACCGCGATCCACGGGATGGGCGAGCGCACGACGTTCCCCCCCACGTGGCGCAGGAACGAGAAGGGCATCAGCACGATGTCCGCGATCAGCGCCCACACCGCGATCACCGTGACGCGAAGGAGCGCGAGGATCGCCAGCGGCAACTTCACCGCGAAGGCGAACAAGCCGCCCCAGAACGAGAGCACGGACTTGCCGAGGTCCCACCAGGTGACAAACAGCGCCGTGATGAACTCGTGGCGCGCGCTCCGGATGGGAATGGACAGCACGGACACGACCGTGGCCCAACACGCGGCCACGACGGCACACGCGGGGAGCAGCAGGAATATCCGCTTGGCGACCATCAGCCAGGTCGCGTCCCCCGTGCCCCACGCGAAGGCGATGAGCGCGCTCTGAAACAGCATCGGAAAGGCCACGACGCTGGCCACGGCGCGAAGCGAGGGTTCGTTGAAATTCATCGTGCGATCCCCCTTGCCGGCACGCACGCGCGAGCCGGACAGCAAGTAGACGCCCGCGCGGATCCGAATTCGCATCCGCCGGCGCGTGACGATGGTGAAGTTTCCAGAAGCGGGATTACAGCCGCATGCAGCGTGCCAGTGATCGTGTCTCGACGGACGGTCGCAACGCATGCGGGAGTGCGAGGGAAGAGCGTGTCGCATGGGCCGCGTGCGTGGATGGCCACACGCGGCCAGGCACCGCCGCCGACGTGTCAAATTGCGACGCTCCGGCTTCGGCGTCGCAACCCCGAGCGCCGGCCTCGACCGGTTGCAGGCGTTTTCGTTTGACAGCGCCCCCCCACGGCCGTAGCCTTGCCCCTCCACAACTCTATCCAGCACCGTTCGGCGTCCCCATCGTCTAGTGGCCCAGGACACCGCCCTTTCACGGCGGCGACACGGGTTCAAATCCCGTTGGGGACGCCATTTTCTCGCCCTCTGGGAAACAAGACCATTTTGTCTTGTATTTCGGTGCAGGGTATGTATACTGGCAGGCGAGTCGCGGGGCCCCCGGGCTCGATTCATGTATGCAGTGAACGTCTGCGCTGCTCGCGTCGAGCAGCGAAAGGGGGCTATTTATGTACGCCCGCACATTTCGGGCCCTGGCAGCGTGCTTCCTCGTGCACGCGCTATTTGTCACCGCAGCACCGGGCCAACCTCTTCTCGATCCGGTCGCCCATCCCAAGTTCGTCAATTCACTCCCCATTGCCGCTCGCATCGACTTGACCGCCGGCGGCTACTGGGAGACGTCCGTCACGCAGTTCCAGCAGTACCTTGGACTCGTCGATCCCATGACCGGTACTCCGCTCGCGACGACGGTGTGGGGGTATCACGGCAGCTACCCGGGGCCGACACTGGTGGCTCGCAGCGGCGTGCCCCTGGATATCCGGTGGACGAACGATCTGTGGGGGCTCCCACACCTTCTGCCGGTCGATGAGACCCTCCACTGGGCCATGCCCGAGGGGTACCCTGAATCCGGCGTCCCCATCGTGACCCATGTCCACGGGGGACACAGTGAATCGGCGAGCGACGGTCTTCCGGACGCGTGGTTCACGCCCGGTTTCGCACAGACCGGCAGTGGATTTGTGAAGGAAACGCTGCACTACGACAACGACCAGGAAGCGGGGACGATCTGGTATCACGACCACGCCCTGGGAATCACGCGCCTCAACGTATACGCGGGGTTGGCGGGCTTCTATCTGATTCGCGACGCGAACGAGGACGCACTCGTGCTCGCGAACCAGCTGCCCACGGGACCCTACGAGATCGAAATGGCGATCCAGGACCGCATGTTCACGGCCG
>DASPGK010000148.1:0-5903 GCA_035620655.1 Candidatus Krumholzibacteriia bacterium | reverse complement strand
GCCGCGCGATCGCTTGCGCGCGAACCCTTCGACTTGGTCATCCTCGAATACTGGCAGATGTACCCGCTCCTCGGGATTTTCCCGCGCGAGCGCACGGTGCTGCTCACCCACGACATCGATGTTCAGGTCCACGAGGCACGTTCCCAGCTCGAGCGCAGCGTGCCGGCCCGGATACGCGCGGCGACCACGTTTAGGGCGGAGGCGAGGGAAGAGGAGCGCGCCTACCGGCGCGCCGCGAGAGTGTGGGCGCTCACGCGCCGCGACGCCGACGCGGTACGCGCTCTCACCGGCCGCGAGGCCGCGGTGCTTCCCCTGGGACTGGCCGAGGAGGCCTTCGTCGCCCAGCCGGCGCCGCGCTCCTCGCGTGAAGTGCTGCTCATGGGAGCGATGCACTCGGCGTTCAACCGCGATGCGATCGACCACTTCGTGCGCGACATTCACCCCGCGCTGGCAACCCTGCCGGGCATTCGCTTCACCGTGGTGGGTGGGGCGCTCCCGCCCGAGGTGGCCACGTTCGCGAGCGTGCCGGGCGTGGAGGTCACCGGCCACGCGCGCGATATCAATCCCTACCTCGAGCGCGCCGCGTGCATGGTGGTACCGCTGCGCTTCGCGGGGGGAATTCGGATTCGAATCCTGCACGCGATGGCGCGGGGGCTGCCGGTCGTGTGCTCTCCGGTTGCAGTCGAGGGGATGGGCTTGGAGGCCGGGCGGCACGTCCTGGTGGCCGAGTCGCCGTCGGAGTACCGGGCCCACGTCCAGCGCGTCTTCGACGAGCCTGCCTTCGCCCTCGACCTGGCGCGCGCAGCCCGAGAACGCGTCTGGAGCGCCCACGGACCCGACGCACGCGGTCCTGGGCTGCGGGCGTTCGTCGAGCGCGCGATGGGGGAAAGGCCGTCGTAACGCCCCAAAGTCCCTCTAGAGGCCCCCGAACGGTGGAAAATTGGGGCTGGATTCGCTCCGCGTAACTGTGCTAGAATCAACCGACTCGCGTCAGGGGCAAGGGTCAACTATCCGGGTGTCATTGATGGGTCTTAAGCAGACGGTTCCCTTCCTGGACCTAACGCTTCAACACCGGGCGCTTCGAACTGAGATCTCCGCGGCCGTGGAACGCACGCTCGACCGTGGGGACTTCATTCTCGGCGCCCCGCTCGAGGAATTCGAGCGCGAGTTCGCGCGCTACTGCGACTGTGAGTTCGCGGTCGGCTTGAGCTCGGGTACCGCGGCGTTGCACCTCGCGCTGGTCGCGTTGGGCGTGGGCGCGGGCGACGAAGTCGTCACCGTACCCAATTCGTTCATCGCGACCGTCGAGTCCATTCTCTACACGGGGGCAACCCCGGTGCTCGTCGACGTCGACCCGGACACGTTCGTTCTCGATCCCGCGGCCTTCGAACGCGCGATCACACCCCGCACCAAGGCGGTCGTGCCGGTTCATTTGTACGGACAGCCCTGCGACATGGAGACGATCAACGCGATTGCGTCCCGCCACGGGATCGCGGTCGTGGAAGACGCCTGCCAGGCGCACGGGGCGACGTTTCACGGCCGCAAGACCGGTTCGTTCGGGACCGCGGCCGCGTTCTCGTTCTATCCGACGAAGAACCTCGGCACGATCGGCGACGGCGGGGCGCTCACAACCAACGACCGCGAGCTGGCAGCCACGGTGAAGGCACTGCGTCACCACGGCCAGTTCGAGCCCAACGTCTTCCCCCGGGTCGGTTTCAACTACCGGCTCGACACGATGAAGGCGGCGGTCCTGGGCGTGAAGCTCGCGCATCTCGACGCGTGGAATGCGAGGCGACGGGAGATCGCGCAACGCTACCGCGCGCGTTTGAAGGGCACGGAGTTCGTATTTCAGGAGCGCGTGGCGGGAACGGAACCGGTCTTTCACATCTTGGCGGCGAAGCACCCCCGGCAGCGCGTGGTTCAGGAAGCGCTCAATGCGGCCGGCGTCGGTTGGGGGAAGCACATCGTGGCACCCGCGCATCGCCACTCCGGTTACGTCGACCTGGTCCGCACGGCTGGGTCGCTCGGGGTAAGCGAGGCGTTGTCGACGGAGCTCGTGTCCCTTCCGGTGTTCCCGGAACTGACCGACGAGCAAGTCGACTACGCCGCCGAGGTTCTGTCCAAAGTCGAAGTCTCGGTCTGAATCTGAATTGCACCCACCAGCTTTAAGAAGGTCAGCAGCCGTGAAGAAGAACCTTGCAACGTTCAGATATACCGATCACAAGGTGATTCCCCTGTACGCCTCGGAAGGAGCAAGGGGCGCATTTCCCCTGGCCCCCGCCTCGGCGGCCTCCCGCTACTCGAGCCTGGCCGCCAAGCGCGTCGTCGACATCGTGTTCTCGCTCGCGGTGATGGTGCTGGGACTCCCGTTCTACGCGCTCATCGCCGCCTTGATCAAGATCACCTCCGAAGGCCCGGTGTTGTTCGTGCAGGACCGCGTGGGCAGGGACGGGCAACCGTTCAAGTTCTACAAGTTCCGCACCATGCTGGTCGACTGCACCGACGCGCAGCACCGGAACTTCGCGGAGGACTTCATCAAGGGTCGCCTCATGCACGACGAGGAGAACGGCCGCGTGTTCAAGCTCAAGAACGACCCGCGCGTAACCGCCATCGGCCGGTTCCTGCGCCGCACCAGCCTCGACGAGCTGCCGCAGTTTATTAATGTTCTGCGCGGCGAGATGACGCTGGTGGGCCCGAGGCCGCCCTTGGCCTACGAGCTCGCGCACTACAAAGAGTGGCATCGCGGGCGCCTGGCGGTGAAGCCGGGCCTCACCGGTCTTTGGCAGGTGAGCGGTCGCAGCACGGTTCCGTTCGACGAGATGGTGATGCTCGACCTCTACTACATCGAGAACTGGTCGCTCGCGCTCGACATGAAGATCATCCTCCGGACCGTCCCCGTCATGGTGTTCGGTCTCGGCGGCTATTGATTCCGTCCTATCCACAGGAGTACAGCTGCTTTGGTTCGCATCGGAGTCATCGGTTGCGGCTATTGGGGCCCCAACCTCATTCGCAATTTCTCGCACTCGAAGGGTTCGCAAGTGCTGGTTTGCGCCGACCTCTCGGAGGACCGGCTCACGCACATGCGCACCCTGTACCCGCAGATCGAGACTACGACTGACTACCGTCGCGTGCTCGCTCGCAAGGACGTCGACGCGGTCGTGGTGGCCACACCTCCGGAGACCCACGTGCGCCTGACCGTGGAAGCGCTGCGCGCCGGCAAGCACGTATTCGTCGAAAAGCCGCTGGCACTTTCGTCCGCCGAAGGGACCCAGATGGTCGAGGAGGCGCTGCAGGCCAAGCGCGTGCTGATGGTGGGCCACACGTTCGTGTATACGGCGGCCGTCAACAAGATCAAGGAAGTGATCGAATCGGGCGAACTGGGCGAGATCTTCTATATCAGCACGACGCGCGTGAACCTCGGGATCTTCCAAGAGAGCATCAACGTGATCTGGGATCTGGCCCCGCACGACGTGTCGATCTTGAGCTATATCCTCGACGCCGCGCCCGAGTCGGTGGCCACCCAGGCCAGTTGCAACATTCGCAAGAACGTCGAGGACGTGGCCTTTCTGACCTTGCGGTACCCGGGCGACGTGCTGGCGCATGTCCACGTGAGCTGGCTCAACCCCAACAAGATCCGATCGACCACGGTCGTGGGCAGCAAGAAGATGCTCGTGTACGACGACGTGAGCGCGCTCGAGAAAATTCGCATCTACGACAAGGGGGTCACGGTCACCCCCCACTACGATACCTTCGGCGAGTTCCAGCTCTCGTATCGCTATGGCGACATCCTGATCCCGCGCCTGGACGACGCCGAACCGCTCAAGGTGGCCTGCCAGCACTTCATCGACTGCATAGAGAAGGGCACCGTACCCCGCAGCTCCGGCGTGCACGGCTTGAACGTGGTGCGCGTGTTGGAAGCGGCGGTGGAGTCCATCCGCGAAGACGGACGCATGATCAGCGTCGAACCGATCGGGAGCGGCCTGGCCGGAACGGACGAGACGTGATCCGGGAGCGAACCCGGGTCGCGGTGGTGGCGTCCACCTTCGGCGTCGGGGGCTCCGAGCGCGTCACCGCCGACGTCCTCCGGCGACTCGATCGCGACCGCTTCGAGGTCGAGTTGTATTTCCTGCGTGACGCCGGAGTCGTCGGCCGCGAGTTGTTCCGCGAGGGATTCGGAGGAAGCGAGCGCTTGGGCAAACGCCGCCGCGACCGGCGCGCACTGCTTCGGCTGCTCGCGCATTTCCGGCAGTTCCGGCCCCACGTGGTCTTCTGCCTCGACCACCACGACGCGATGACGGCCGGTCGCTTGGCCGGTCTGGCCGCCGGAGCCCGCGGTCTCGTGGTCGCTTCGCACGCGACCGCCCTTATCGGGCGCCGACGGCTGTTCGGCCTCACCGACCGTTTGCTGATGGAATTCACCCGCCGCGTGATCGCGGTTTCGAAGACCCACGCGCACCACCTGCGCGCGCAAGAGGGGATCGAGCGCGAGCGGATCGCGGTGATCGAGAACGGAATCGACCCCTCGGCGTGGCCGATGGTCTCGCCGGCGAGCCGGCGCGCGGCCCGCGCCGAGCTGGGGCTGGAGGCGGCCGCGCACGTCGTTCTCATGGTGGCCGGGATGCGCCCGGAGAAGGGGCACGAGGTCTTGCTCGAAGCCGTGGCGCGCGCCAAGGACGCGGGGCGCTCGGTGCGCGTGCTCCTGGCGGGCGACGGGGAGCGCCGCGGAGCCCTCGAGGCCCTCGCGCTATCCCTGGGCATTCGCGGGGACGTGGAGTTCCTCGGGGTGCGTCGCGACGTGGCGCGGTTGCTGCATGCGAGCGACGTGGTGGTGCTGCCCTCGGTGGTGGAGGCGCTCCCGATGGCGCTCCTGGAAGCGATGGCGGCCGGGACGCCGGTGATCGCGAGTGCGGTCGGCTCGGTGCCCGAGCTGGTCCAGGACGGCCGAACCGGCCTCCTGATACCGCCTTGCGACGCCGCTTCGCTCGCCGACCGCATCGGGGTTATACTGGATGACGCCGCGGGTGCGGCGCGGATGCGGGACGGGGCGCGGGAGTGCGTGGTGGGTCGTTACTCGATCGACGAGACGGCGGCGCGCTACGGGGATCTCTTCGAGGACGTGGTGGCGGCATGATCATGGACAACAAGAGCAACGGGCACGCGGTCGGCTACCCGACCGACGCCATCATTGCGCTCACCTACCGCTGCGACGCGCGCTGCGAGATGTGCAACATCTGGCAGCTCAAGCCCCAGGAGTTCCTCTCGGTCGACGACTACGCCAAGGTGCCCTCGTCGCTCAAGGACATCAACGTCTCCGGCGGCGAAGCCTTTATGCGCAAAGACGTCGTCGATATCGTGAAGGTCATCCACCAGAAGTGCGGCGACCCTCGCATCGTCGTCTCGACCAATGGCTTTCGCACCGAGCAGATCATCGCCGCCATGGAAGAGCTGCGGAAGACGATTCCCAACATCGGCATCGGCGTCTCTCTCGACGGGATCGGCGAGACCCACAATCGCATCCGGGGCGTGAAGTACGCGTGGGAGAACGCGAACGCGACGCTCCGCCAGCTCAAGGAACGCGGGTTCACGAACGTGCGCATCGGCTTCACCGCCATGAACGAGAACGTCCACGAGATGCGCCAGGTGTACGACATGGCGTGCGAAATGGGGATTCAGTTCACCACCGCGGTGGCACAGAACTCGGAGATCTACTTCTCGACCCAGGTCAACCGCGACGTCGCCGACGCGCACCTCTACGACGCACTCGGCTATGTGATGAAACACGAGCTCTTGAGCTACCACCCGAAGAAGTGGCTGCGCGCTTATTTCGAGAACGGCACCTTGATCTTCAACAAAGAGAAGCGCCGCATCCTGGCGTGCCGAGCGGGCATCGACTTCTTTTATCT
>DASPGK010000147.1:0-2105 GCA_035620655.1 Candidatus Krumholzibacteriia bacterium | reverse complement strand
GTCCCGCGGCGGGATTGACGAGCACGAAGATGGAGCGATTCGTCGACATGGATTACCGCTGGGCTGGGCCCGCCGAGACGAGCACCGAGGGAAGCCCCCGGTGCTCACCCATGATCGTGACCGCTAGATCGTCTGGAGTTCTTCGAACGTCTGCACACCGTCGCGCATCCACAACTCGCGGAACGGGAACGATGCGACGTCGGCGTTGAGGACCGCTTCGCACATCGGATGGGGATGCAAGACGAGCTCGCCCGTCTCCTCTTCGTGCTCCGTGAAGGCCCCTTCCATGTGGATGTCGGCCTTGAAGCGGCGCGGTGAGTCCACCGTGAACGCCTGGTAGAGATGGTTGACCGGCACCCACTTGTGCGCGCTGACCGTCATGTCGAGGATCGGGCGCCCCTTCTCGTGCGCGTGGACGCGCATGGTGCCGTTGTCCTCGTGAAAGTCGACCGCGATGTCGGCCATATAGTGCGGGAGGTGCCAGCGCTCGATCGCGTGCAGGCGCGAGGCCTCGGTACTGGTTCCGACCACGAAGGGATAGAAGGCCGAGCGCGGGAACTCGCCGCCGGCGCCAATGCGCGGGGGCGTGATGACCGCCATCACCAGTTCGGTGTACGGGCCGACCTCGCTCTTCGTGAAGTCGAAGGCGGTTACCGCGAACACGCCGATGCTGTGCTTGAGCTCCATCGGCTCGAGGTGGGCCGGCACGAGGCGCTTCGCGTGCTCGCGCGACATCTCGAAGAATCCGTTGACCGCGTTCTTGAAGTGGTAGCGCGTTAGCGGCATAAGAGACCGTGGCGGTCGAGGACGCGCGCGATGATGTCGGCCGCCTCGCGCAGCTCGGGCAGCTCGTGCGCGGCCGTCACCGAGATGCGCAGCCGCGAGCGGTGCTTGCCGACCGCGGGGTAGCGGACCGGGTTCAGGTAGACGCCGTTGTGAATCATGTCCTCGGCCACTTTGAACACGCGATCGTCGTCGCGAATCATGATGGGGATCACCTGCGACTGCGAGTCGCCGATGTCGACGCCGCGCTCGCGCAGCTGCTCCTGGAGGTAGGCCGTGTTGGCCCACAGGCGCTCGCGCAGCTGGGGCTCGTCGCGGGCGATCTGGCAGGCCTTGATCAGTCCGCCGACCACGCCGGGAGCGAGCGCACACGAGAACACGTACGAGCGCCCGAAGCCCTTGAGGTAGCGAATCAACTTGCGCGATCCGACCACGTAGCCGCCCTGGCCGCCCAAGCTCTTCGAAAACGTGCCGAAGTGAATGTCGATCTCGTCGTCGAGGCCGAAGTGCTCGGCCACACCACGCCCGTTGGGGCCGAAGAGAAACGCCGAGTGCGCCTCGTCGATCATGATGCGGGCGCCGTTGCTCTTCGCCACTTCGACGATCTCGGGAAGGTTCGCCAGATCGCCGTCCATGGAGTACACGCCTTCGACGATGACCAGCTTGCGGCCCGGGAAGTCCTTGAGCTTGCGCTCCAGGTCGGCTGCGTTGTTGTGACGGAAGTAGCGCACTTGCGCCTTCGAGAGAATGATGCCGTCGACGATGCTCGCGTGCGCGAACTGGTCGGTCACCACGAGGTCGCCCGAGCGCATCAGGCCGGCGATGATGCCGACGTTGGCACTATAGCCGGAGGGGAAGAGGAGGCACTCCTCCTTGTTCTTGAAGCGCGCCACGGTTTGCGCGAGCTCGTCGTGGAGCGACGTCGTCCCACTCAGGATGGGAGAACCGCTCGAGCCGGTACCGAAGCGACGAATCGCATCGCACGCGGCTTCGATGACATCCGGCCGGTAGGAGAGACCGAGATAGTTGTACGACGCCAGGTTGATGAGCCCGGCCAGGCGCTCTTTGTGCAGCTGCTCGACGATGTCGACGCGTGGCCGCGGGGCGCTCGCCATGGGCTGGCCGAACAGGTAGTAGCCCTGCGGTCGGGCTTCGTCGAACCAGTCGTCGAAAGGCCCGAGGATGTCGAAGGGGTCCTTGCCGGATCCCCAGAAAAAATTGCTGTAGTCGAGGTCGTTCGCCGTCGACGCCACCGGAACCGGCGGGGTCGGGGCGGCCTTCGGAGCCTCGGTCGCGGCCGGCTGGTCCGGCGCGGGAACGGG
>DASPGK010000146.1:0-2237 GCA_035620655.1 Candidatus Krumholzibacteriia bacterium | reverse complement strand
GTCATCGCGGTCATTATAACATTGCGGCGCGCGGCGCCCATCGTGCTACCCTGCCGCCATGGAATGGCTCCAGAAAGAGATCGTGCTCGCGCCGAGAGCGCGGGGCTTCCATCTCGTCACCGACGAGGTGGTGCGCGCGATCCCCGAGCTCGCGCGCTTTCGCGTCGGCGTGGCGCATTTCTTCATCCAGCACACCTCGGCGTCGTTGTGCATCAACGAAAACGCGGACGCGACCGTGCGCACCGACCTGGAGCGAAGCTTCAACGAGCTCGTCCCCGAAGATGCTCCTTACTATCGCCACACCACGGAAGGGCCCGACGACATGCCGGCCCACGTCAAGGCGGCCATGATTGGCACGAGTGTGAGCGTTCCCATTACGAACGGTCGCTTGAATCTGGGCACGTGGCAGGGGCTCTATCTGTGCGAACACCGCAACCGAGGCGGTTCGCGTCGCGTGGTAGCGACCATCAGCGGCGAGACAGTGTAGTTTCTGGGCGCGCTACGGCGCCTCCGTCACCGCACGAGCCGCGCGGTGCTCGCGCGTCGCCGGCAGTAGGAGGAGTGCTCCCAGCACCGCGACCACCCCGCACACCGGCCACACCGCGCGCGGCGCAACCGCGAAGAGTGCCGTGCCCAACACCGGTCCCACCACCGCCCCCAATCCCCACGAAATTCCCCACGCCCCGTGATAGCGCCCGCGCATATCGGGCGGCGAAATGTTGGCGACGTGCGCCGCGGCCATGGGAAAATAGAACATCTCGCCGATCGTCCAGACGATCACGGTGGCAGCCAGGAACGGGATCGACCTCCCGAGCCCGGTCGCCGCGAAGCCCGTCCCGAACACCAGCATCCCGATCACCATCACGCGCCGCGCCGGCAGCCTGCGCGTGTACGACGTCAGCGGCAGCTCGGTCAGACAGATGAGCACGCCGTTCAGGGAGATCAGCATGCCGAACACGGCGCTCGAGAACCCCAGCGACGTGATCCACAAGGGATAGCTCGACACGTGCTGCATGAAGACCATCGACGCGGCCATGGTCGATCCCAGGAACAGGAGGAACTTCGAGTCGTTAAGGACCACGCGCAGCGCGCTGCGTCGCGGGTGCGTCGCGTGGTGCTCGACCACGCGATTGGGGAGCGCGGCGATGGCAATGACGGCATAGAGTAGCGACGTCACCGCGTCGCCGAGGAACAGGAAGAAGAACGACTTGCTGGCCATGAATCCGCCCACTGCGGGTCCGATCGCGAAGCCGGCGTTGATCGCCAATCGGTAGAGCGCGTAGGCGGTGACGCGCTGCGCCGGGGTGGTGACGTCGGCGATGAGAGCGCTGGCCGCGGGGCGGTACATCTCGGCGCAGAAGCCGGCCAGGACGGTCAGCGTCATGAGCAGCGCGTAGCCTGCGGCCTGCGAGAGCCCCACCATCACACTGGCCGAGAGCAGCATCGAGAGCACGATGGTGTTGCGGCGGCCCAAATGGTCGGCCAGCCACCCGCCCACCAGCGAGGCGCAGATCGCACCCACGCCGTAGGCCCCGATCGCGAGGCCGGCCTGGGGTGCCGTGTACCCCTTGCCCGTCAGGTAGACGGCGAGAAAGACGAAGACGAAGCTCCCGAACCGGTTGATCAGGGTGCCGACGAACAGCACCCACACGGTCCGGGGCATGGAGGCGATATCTTTTCTCAACGACATAGCAAGGTGGCCTACACTACACGGCCGGAGGCGTCAATGGACAAAAACTTCCTCAAGGGTCGCGGCAGCGTTTCCAATCCGACCGGGCGCTTCGAGCGGCTCGCCTACGACGACGGCGATGCCGACGTCGTGCAACCGGACGAGTTCGCCGAGGACGCGCCCGCGCGCCCGCCCACCGAGTTCTACCGCGACTCGTCGTCCTCGATCGTCGCGCGCAACCAGAGCCCCGACGTCGGCTTCGACGCCAGCATCAATCCGTATCGTGGCTGCGAACATGCGTGCATCTACTGTTACGCGCGCCCGACGCACGAATTCCTGGGCCTGTCCGCGGGTCTCGATTTCGAAACCAAGATCTTCGTCAAGGAGAAGGCACCCGAGCTCTTGCGCGCGAAGCTGTCGTCGCGCTCGTGGAAGCCCACCCCGCTGGCGCTCTCCGGCGTCACCGATCCGTATCAGCCGATCGAACGCCGCTTGAGATTGACGCGCCGCGTGCTCGAAGTCCTCGCCGAGTTCAAGAACCCCGTCATTGTCGTGACGAAGAACCACC
>DASPGK010000145.1:0-4066 GCA_035620655.1 Candidatus Krumholzibacteriia bacterium | reverse complement strand
TCTGGCCGATCTTGGCCGGGCGTCCGGCGGCCAAGAGGGGGGCCAGCGCGGTGCGTACCGCGCCGAGGTCGAGTCCAGGCGCGCGCGAGGCCGGGAGTAACCCGGGCAGCGTCGCGGAAGAGCCGTCGTCGATCTCGCTCGCGATGGCGACGTAGACCGCGTCGCCGGGCGACCGCGCGATCGCAATGCCGGCCAGGGTCGCGCGCATCGGATCCAGACCCGACGTCTCGACGTCGACCGCGATCTCGTCGCGCGCGGCCAGGTCGCGGGCCAGCGAGGCCAGCGACGCCGCGTCGGCGATCGCGCGGTAGTGCGTCGTGACCTCGGGGGTGCGCGCCCGCTCCGTCGCGCGTGCGGGCGGGTCCGGGTCGCGCGGGCGCGGCGCGGGCGGTGAGCCCGCGCCGAACATCTGGTCGTGCATGCGCTTGAACTCCAGGCGGTGCAGGATGGCGGCGAACGCCGGTGTGCGATGGTCGCCGCGCGCGAGATCCAGGAGTGAAACCTCCAGCGGAACGTCGTCGCGCAGGCGTACCAGCTCGCGCGACTCGAGGGCCGCATCCCTTCCCTCTTCGAGGCGCGCGCGCACCGACGGTTTTTCGATCTCGTCCAGCCGCCGGTAGATTTCATCGAGCGAACCGAACCGCTGCAAGAGCTCGGTGGCGGTCTTTTCGCCGATGCCGCGCACGCCGGGGACGTTGTCGCTGGTGTCCCCCACCAGCGCCAGGTAGTCGATGAACTGACCGGCGCGCAGGCCGGTCTTCTCCTCCAAGCCTGCGGGGTCCAGCTCGTTCTCCAGCACCGCGCCCTTGCCGGGGCGAATCACGTGCACGCGCTCGTCGACCAGCTGCAGGAGATCCTTGTCGCCGGAGACGATCGCCACCGGAACCCGCTCGCGAAAGCGATGCGCGAGAGTGGCGATGATGTCGTCGGCTTCATATCCGGGGGCTTGCAGGCGCGGGATGCCCATGGCGTCCACCGCTTCGAAGATGACGGGGAGCTGGCGGATCAGCCCCTCGGGCATCCGTGGCCGGTGCGCCTTGTAGGCTTCGAAGCGTTCGTGGCGAAAGGTAGGCTCCAGGCTGTCGAACGCGACCACCAGCTGCTCGGGCTTGTGCTTAACGATGATGGAAAGCAGCGTGTTGACGAAGCCGTAGACCGCGCCGGTCTCCTCCCCGCGCGAGTTCGACAGCGGGGTGCCCGCGAACGCGAAGTAGGCGCGGTACGCGAGCGCGTGTCCGTCGACGAGGAAGAGGGCCACCGCGCTACCCCCGCGCGTAGAGGCGGTGATGCGCGACGTAACGGGCCACCGCGGGCGCGAGCCCGCCGACGGAGGTCTCGCCCCGCGCGAGCCGCTCGCGAATCTCGGTGGAGGAAACGTCGATCACGGGCGACTCGAAGACCACCAGCGAGACCTCGCGCGCGTCCGGCGCCCTTACGATCTCGCGCCCGCGCGGAAAGACCACCAGCGTGGCCAGCCGCATCACGTCCGCGGGGTCGCGCCAGGTCGGCAATCCGGCCAGGCTGTCTGCGCCCATGATGAAATAGAGGTCCGCAGAGGTTCGCTCGCGGCATGCGCGCAAGAGATCGACCGTGTACGACGTGGCGTGGGACTCTTCGATCCCTGTCACGGCGACGCGATCTTCGCCCGCGATCGCGAACTCGAGCATGGCCCGGCGATGGCGATACGACGTCGTCTCCGCGTCGGACTTGTGGGGCGGGTGCGGCGCCGGAGAACAGAACACGCGATCGAGGCCGAGCGCGTCGCGCGCGGCGGCCGCCATGCGCGTGTGCCCCACGTGCGGCGGATCGAAGGTGCCGCCCAAAATCCCGATGCGATTCCCTTTCCAGTCTTCGCTTGGGTCCGGCGTCATGGGCGCGCCTCTTTGATGCGGTGTTCGGCTTCCTTTTTCTGCGGAAGCTCCCCCGGGTACGCGATGATCTGCGTGAATTGCTGGATCGCGCCCTCGGTGTCGCCCCGGTCGATCAAGATCTGTCCCTTCAAGAGCAGCGCCTCGGCCCAATACTCGTTGTCCGGATACTCGCGAATGATCTTCTCGCAGTACACCAGCGCCGCCTTGGGCTCGCGCTGGCGATAGTACCACTTGGCCGCACTGTACGCCTTCTGCGCGAGGCGGGCGTGGATCTCGCGTATGTACGCGCGCGCTTCCGATGCGCGCGGGCTGTCCGGATAGATCTGCAGGAATTGATTGAAACGACTCAGCGCCTCGGTCGACTTCTGCTGGTCGCGCGGGTACTTGGGTGCTTCGCGCCAGTTGCACACGCCCATCTGAAACAGCGCGTCGTCGACCCACTCGCTGTAGCCGTAGTTGCTGATCAGGATCTGATACTCGACCGCGGCCAGCGCGTAGTCTCGCGCCTTGAACTGGCACTCGGCGAGCTGGAACTGCGCGTAATCGGCGCGGTCGTGGCCCGGGTAGCGGTCGAGAAACTGGGTGTAGAGCGCGATCGCCTCACGCTCCTTGCCGCGCGCGTGGTAGTCGTCGGCGCGCTCCAGCACGGCCGTGGGCGTGGCCGGGACTTTCGGCATTCCGCCCACGCACCCCGCGAGGATGACCAGCGCGAGCGAGACTCCCGCGCGTCGCGACACCCGCGCCGCCGGCATCGTGCTCAACGCAGCCCCGCCGCCTGCAGCGCTTCGATGCGTGCGCGCGCGCGCTCGACTACGTTGCCCGAATCGCCGCGGTCGTTCTCGAGCACGTCGCGATAGGCCGTGTAGGCGCGGCCGGTTTCGCCCATGCGCTCGTACGCCTCGCCCAGCACCAGGCGCCCCTTCTGCTGCAGCGACCGATTCTTGGTGCGGTCCACCAGCCCTTGCGCGATCTCGACCGCTTCTTCCAGCTCGCCGGCCTCGAGCGCCTTCTGGGCCTCCGCGTAGGAGATGTCGTCCAGGCGCACCCACGCCTGGCGCGCGACGTCGCCGCGCGGGTAGCGCTTGACCAAGGTCTCCATGGTCTTGCGTGCGTCCGCAGGTCGATCGAGGAAGGCGTAGCACTCGGCCAGCTGCGAGAGCGCGCGCTCGCACGCGGCCGTATCCGGGTACAGGCGAACGGCCGCTTCGTACATGCCCGCCGCCTCCGGATAGCGGCGTTCGCTGAAGTACGTGTCGCCGACCGCGAATCGCTTCTTGCCCAAGTCGAGGGAGGGATCGAGCTCCGATGCTTTCGCGAGCTCGCGCGCAGTGCTGGCATCGAGCTTCGCGGCCTCGCCGCGTTCCCACAGAAACTCGGAGGCCTTGCGCGCGGCGTCGGCGTCGATCGCGACCGCGCGGTCGATGGCGCCAAAGCCCTCGTGCAAGCGGCCGCGCGCGACCAGCGCCATTCCGTAATAGAGATGGACCCCCGCGCTGCTCGAGTCCGAGCGCAGCGCGTGCCGACCCAGCGCCATCACTTCGTCGTAGTCGCCCTGGTCGAAGGCCCGGTGCATCTCGCCGACCACGCCGCGCTCGCCGCACGCCGACAGCCCGCACACCAGCCACGCGATCCCCAGCGGGATCGCCGCCCAGCGAACCCTGCCCCGCGCGCTAGTTGTCACTCTGGTTGGAAAAGAAGAGGTAGATCAGCCCGACAATGATACCGGTGACGAACACGGGCTCCGCGTACTTGCCCCAACCGCTTCCTGGGAGCACCGGTCGCGCGAATTGGTACGTACCCTGCTCGACGCGCGCCGAGTCCTCATAGTCGAATTCATCCGCGCTCCCGCGGAACGCCTCACCGACCCACAGCACCCGCCCCGACCCCGCCTCGGTCACGGTGGCGTGCACGCGCACGTCGGCCCGTCGCTTGACGCGCTTGCCGCCGATCAGGTGGGAGCGGTACACGTCGGCGTACGCGATGGCGAAGGCGGTGTTCTGAAAGGTCAGGACGACGGTGTCCGACGACGGACTCTGCGGGTCGCCGCCCGATCCGTCGCTTCCCGGTGGACTGGCGACCATCGGGTTCGCGCCGCCGACCGCCGGCATGGCGGGCGCGCTCGCGGCGCGGGGCGCGATGATGGTCACGCCGCGCGCGGTCAGCACGTCGGTGAAGACGTTGCCCACGAAGACATA
>DASPGK010000144.1:0-11103 GCA_035620655.1 Candidatus Krumholzibacteriia bacterium | reverse complement strand
CGCGGCGGTGGTGTTGACCACGTGCCGCTCGACTTCACGACCGCCGAGGGCGAGCTGCGCGAGCTCCCCGTCGCGGGCGGTGCGGATCCCGAGGCGCTGTTCCGCGAGGAATGGGTGCGACGCATGTTCGAGCTGGCCGTCGAGGACCTGCGCGGCGAGTGCGAGTCCGGAGGCAAGCAGATCCATTTCGCGCTCTTCGAGCGCTACGATTTGGACTCGCCGGAGGCACACGAGTCCCCCGAGTCATACCACGACCTCGCGCGCCGTTTCGACATTCCGGTCACCCAGGTGACCAACTACCTCGCGTGGGCGCGGCGGCGGTTTCGCGAGGCCCTGCTCGAGCGCGTTCGCGAAGTGACCTCCGGCGAAGAGGAGTTCCGCGCCGAGGTGCGCGACCTCCTGGGAGGCTTCGAGCCGTGAGCCACATCACCTCGCGTGCCATCGCCCGCTTGCGCGAGGCGGTCGAGTTCCCCGACCTCGCAGGCACCCAGTACGACGCGGTCGAGGCCATCGGACGCGGCGGCATGGGGACGGTGTTTCGCGTCCACGACCGCGAGCTGGCGCGCGACGTGGCTCTCAAGGTGTTGAGCGCGAGGGAGGTTTCCGAAGACGCGCGCGCGCGCATGCTGGACGAAGCGCGCATCCTCGCGCGCCTCGAACACCCGGGCATCGTCCCCGTCCACGACGTCGGCGTGCTCCCCGACGGCCGTGTCTTCTATACCATGAAGCTCGTGCGCGGAAGCCGCCTCGATGAGTACGCGCGTGCAACGCACGAGATTGCCGATCTCCTGCGCGTGTTCGTGCGCGCGTGCGAAGCCGTCGCCTTCGCGCACTCGGAGGGCGTGGTTCATCGCGACATGAAGCCGAGCAACGTGATGGTGGGTGCCTTCGGCGAAGTGCTGGTCCTGGACTGGGGTGTCGCGAAACTCCTCGATCGCGGCACGGCCACCGAGACGACCACCGCCGACGCGGCGGCGCCGTCGTCGTCGGCCCCGTCGACGCCGCCGCGGCGAAGCGCCGACACCGCCACCGGCGCGGTGCTCGGGACTCCCGGCTTCATGGCGCCCGAGCAGGCGCGCGGCGAATCGGCCCACGTCGATCCGCGCAGCGACGTGTACGCGCTGGGCGCGATGCTGCGGCAGATCCTGCAAGCATCGCGCGCGGGTGCGATGCCGCGCCGGTTGCGCGCGATCTGTGACCGCGCGACCGCCGTCGACCCGGCCGCGCGCTACCCGGACGTCGCGTCCTTGTCCCGGGACGTCGAGCGGTTCGCCACCGGACAGGCGGTCACCGCCTATAAAGAGCACTGGACCGAGCGGGCCCGGCGGCTGGCGTCGCGCCACCGCATCGCCGTTACCTTGATCGCCGCCTACCTGTTGATGCGGGTGCTGATTTTTTTCCTCGATCGTCCCTGACGTGTTAAAGGAATCCCCCGAATCGTTGAATGGAGAGTGAGGGCCGAAGGGCCCGGGCAAGGGCTAAAGAAAGGACGGACATGAACAAAATCGTGTTGGGGCTCGTAGTGGGAGGCATCTTGGGCGCCCTCGATGGGCTCTCCGCGCTGGTTTCCGCGCCGGAAACCCAGCCGCAGATCGTCGGCATCGTCATCGGATCGACCATCAAGGGGATCGTCGCCGGTCTCCTGATCGGCTGGTTCGCGCGCAAGGTCCGCTCGGTTCCCGCGGGCGTCGCATTCGGGTTCTTCATCGGTCTGGTGCTGGCGTTCCTCGTGGCCCTGATGCCGGACGCGGAGGGGAAACACTATTGGTGGCAGATCATGCTGCCCGGGAGCATCGTCGGCCTCATCGTCGGGTACGCCACACAACGCTACGGCGCGGTCGCGCGCGCGTAGCCCTCAACGGAAAAGGAGACGTTCCATGTCGCGAATCGTTCATTTCGAAGTTCCCGCCGACAATCCCGAGCGCGCGCAGAAGTTCTACGCGCAAGCCCTCGGATGGGAGTTCACCGCGTTCGGCGGGCCGATGCCGTACTGGCTCGTCAAGACCGGGCCGACCGGGGCGCCGGGGATCGACGGAGGTCTGCTCAAGCGCGGGGCGCCCGGCCAAGGCCCGATGGTGATCGCCGGCGTCGCGTCGATCGACACGTCGATCGAACAGGTGAAAAAGGCCGGCGGGACCCAAGTGGTCGACAAGATGGCGATCCCGGGAGTGGGCTATGCGGCCTACTTCCTCGATACCGAAGGCAACTGTTTCGGGATCTTCCAGGACGACGTCAACGCGAAGTAGCGTCGCCGCCGCATCGACAAGAGAAGACCCCGGCGGACTCGTCCACCGGGGTCTTCTTCGGTTCTGCGGGAGTCGGCACGCCCAATCGAGGCACTCGCTCCTCGTTGACTGACTCGTTCTCGATCGTGCGACCGGCCCCCGCTCGTGTTCCACTAGGCGCTAGCGTAGTCGCCGAGGGGCCTGGCTTTCACGCGCAGCTTCTCGATGGCTTGTTCTTTGATCTGCCGAATGCGCTCGCGCGTGTATCCCAGGCGCTTGCCAATCTGCTCCAGCGTCAGCGGCTCGCCGCTCTCCATCCCGTAATACAGCGAGATGATCGTGCGCTCGCGGTCGCCGAGTCCGTCCAGCATGCGTCGCAAGCTGCGGTTCGCAAGCTCCGCGTTGAGCGCCGAGTCGGGTTGCTCCGAGTTTGTATCTTCGATCTGATTGGCGAACGTCAGGTCGTCCGTGCCGTCGCCGACGGGCTCGTCGAGTGAGAGATGAGGGCGCGAGAAGATCGCGACTTCTTCGATCTCGTCGGCGGTGACGTTCAATGCGGACGCGATCTCATCGGGGTGTGCTTCGCGGCCCAGGTGCTGCTCCATCTGGCGCGCCGCCCGCGTCGCCTTCTGGGCGAGCGCGACACGGTTCATCGGCAGTCGCACCAAGCGCGAATGCTCGGATACCGCGTGCAGAATCCCCTGCCGAATCCACCACACCGCATACGAGATGAACTTGTGCCCGCGTTCCGGGTCGAAGCGCTCCGCCGCCCGCACGAGTCCGAGGTTCCCTTCGTTGACCAGGTCCTCGAGCGCCACCCCGTTCCCGACGTAGCGCTTCGCGATCGCGACCACGAAACGGAGGTTGGAGCGGATCAGCTCCTCACGCGCGATGGCGTCGCCCGCGCGCGTCCTGCGCGCGAGCTCGTTCTCTCGCGCCCGCTCGAGGAGTGGATAGCGCTGGATCTCGTTCAAGTACACGTCGAGCGTCGAGCGGGTCGCGCGGGGCATCGTCGAAGTGCGGCTCATGTCGATCACGTCCTCTCACGGCGCGCTATGCGCGCTGGGTTGCGGTGCGGACCCCGAGCCCCGACTTCAAGCGGGTGGCGAGGAAGATGCCCGCGATGCCGACGAGCGCGTACACGATCCGTGAAGTCACGGCCGACTGACCCCCGAACAGCGTGGCGACGAGGTCGAACTGGAACAGGCCGACGAGGCCCCAGTTGAGCGCACCCACGACGACGAGAATCGCTGAGACAATGTCGAGGCTCTTCATGGTGTTCCTCCTTGGTTTGGACAATTGCCAACTTGATGTCCAAGACAATACATGTACAGAAGCCAGCTCGTCAAGCGTAATTTTGGTCATTTCCTTGACAAAGATGGGACACGTCCGTAAGCTGGGGGCGTGGAACACTCGAAAGACCGTGCCGCTGCACGACATCCGATCGGCGTGGTGGCCTCCCGGACCGGGCTCCCCCAGGACCTGATCCGGGCGTGGGAGCGTCGCTACGGCGCCGTCGCCCCGGCCCGCGGTCGCACCGACCGGCGCCTCTACTCCGACGAAGACATCGACAAGCTCCGCATGCTCCGGCAGGCGGTCTCGCGCGGTCGTCGCATCAGCGACGTCGCGCGACTCCCCGTCGCCGAGCTCGAGGCTCTGGTGGCCGAGGATCGCTCCGCGTCCGACGCCGGATCTCGGGTCCGCGCGCGCTCTCGCGTTTCGGCGGACTCGCTGCTCGCCGAGGCCATCGAAGCGCTCGAAGCGCTCGACCGGCATCGCTTAGAGAACGTGCTCGCGAACGCGGCGGTCGAGATGAGCGGCCGAACCGTTCGTCAGGATCTCATCGTGCCGCTGCTGGAACTGATCGGCGCTCGGTGGGAGGAAGGGTCGCTGCGCATCGTGCACGAGCACCTCGCCAGCACGATTGTGCGAACGTTCATGTCGGCGTCGCGCAACGGGAACGATCGAACCAACGCGCCTCGCATCGTCATCACGACTCCCGCGGGACAGAACCACGAGCTCGGCGCGTTGATGACCGCAACCGTCGCCGAGGAAGCCGGCTGGAACGTCTATTACTTGGGGCCCAATCTCCCCGCGGAGGAAATCGCGGCCGCCGTCCGCCAGCTGGACGCCAAGGCGGTCGCGTTGAGCGTCATTTATAGAGACACCGAAGCCCACGTCGTCGACGAGATGAAACGACTGCGTCGTTTGATCGACTCATCGATCCCCGTGTTCGTCGGAGGTCGCGCCGTGGCTTCGATTCGCAGTCGCCTCGATGAAGTAGGCATCAAGTCGCCCGGCGACCTGCAGGAATTCCGCGCCGAGCTGCAAGTAATCTCGTCTTAGGGCTCCAATTCGATCGCGAGTTTTGACACGCGCCATGCGTGTTCGTACGTTCCCTCCGCTCGAGTCGACCACCACTTCGGACTCGAATGAAAGATGCAATTCAACTAGGAGGAAACCATGAATCGCAAACTTACGGCGGTGCTCGCCGCGATCTCGATAGGCTTCGGCCTCGTGCTCTCGGCGTCGGCCGGCGATACCCAGCAGAAGGCGGCCAAAGCGACGTCCGCCACCACACCGATGTCGATCCTCGACACCGCGAATGCGGCCGGCTTCACCACGCTCGTCGCCGCGGTCAAGGCCGCCGGCTTGGAAGAGACGCTCTCGGGCACGGGGCCGTTCACCGTGTTCGCCCCTACCGACGAAGCCTTCAAGAAGCTTCCGGAGGGCGCACTCGACGGACTGTTGGCCGACAAGGAAGCGCTCAAGAACGTCCTGCTCTACCACGTCGTCATGGGTGACGTGAAGGCAGCCGACGTCGTCAAGCTGAAGTCGGCGAAGACCGTGGAGGGCGCGGACGTGGCGATCGACGCCAAGGACGGCGTCAAGATCAACGACGCCAAGGTCGTCAAGGCCGACGTCGTCGCGAGCAACGGCGTCATTCACGTCATTGACACCGTGCTCCTGCCGCCGGCGAAGAAGAAGTAACTCGGCTGGGCAGCTCGGAATTCGAAGCCGAGCTGCCCGGTCAGGCCCATATGAACACATACTTCTTTACCCGCGAGCAGTTCGTCGATCGTCCCGTGGCAGGTGTGTTCTCGTTCTTCGCGGATGCACGCAACCTCGAGTTCATCACTCCGCCATGGTTGCGGTTCCACATAACGACCGCGGGACCGATTCGAATGGAGCGCGGAGCGCGCGTCGACTATCGCATCCGCCTGCGCGGCGTGCCGGTCCGGTGGACGAGCGAGATCCTGGAGTGGAGTCCACCGTACCGCTTCGTGGACGTCCAGGTGCGCGGCCCGTATCGGCTGTGGGAACACACCCACGAGTTCTTCGAGGTCGCGGGAGGTACGCTCGTCCGCGACGAAGTCCGCTACGCGCTGCCCATGGGACGACTGGGCGAGATCGCAGTTCGGCGATTCGTCGCGAAAGACGTGGCGCGCATCTTCGAATACCGGCGCGACGCGCTCGCCTCTCGCTTGGCGCGAGACGCGCGACCGCTCACGACAGCACCTCACGAACCGCCGCTTCGATCTCGGCGGCCGTGAAAGGCTTTTCGACGACGCGCGTCGCTCCCAAGAGCTGGGCGCTCTGCAAGAAGACGCGGTTACTCGGGGCGCTGATGGCGACGCACTTGGTGAGGGGGCTTTCGCGCTGGAGGTACATGATGACTTCGAGGCCGTCTTTCTCGGGCATCAGGATGTCCGCGACGACGACGTCGAAAGAACTCTTGCGAAGCGTATCGATCGCCTCCTTGCCGTCGGAGGCTTCATTCACATCAAAACCGGCACGGGTGAGCGACTCGCGCAGCATGCTGCGGATCTGCGGCTCGTCGTCCACTACCAGGACACGGGGCTTCATGTCTCCCTCCTTCCTCCAGGGCCCTAACCAGTAACAGAGTCTATGCTCCGGTAGTCGGCTTTGGAAGGGGGATTCGCGGAGGGCATTTCCGGTGTTCCCCGGAGTTGTCTCTTGCGAACCGCATCGCGCCTGTTATATTGCCGGCAAGTCCCCAAACAGGAAGAGACCACCCCAACCGTTCCCATCCCGCCGCCACCAACCGCTTGGCCGGGTCCTTGCAGAAATATCGACGCATGCGAGCGCCGCTCCATATTACTTACGTCGGACACGCAACCTGCTTGATCGAGATGGACGGCGTGCGCCTCCTGACCGACCCCGTTCTCCGCGATCGCGTCGGGCATATTCGCCGCCAGTCCAGCGCCGTCGACCCGTCGTGGTCGCATGAGCTCGACGCGGTGCTGATCTCGCACGCCCATCTGGACCATCTCGACTTGCCGTCCTTGCGTCGCCTGGGGCGCGACGTGCGCCTCATCGTTCCGGAAGGCAGCCGCGACCTCCTGGCTCGCAACGGCTTCCGTCGCGTCGAAGAAGTCCGGCCTGGCGAGTGGACGCGGGTCGGCTCGATCGACATCGAAACGACGCTCGCCACCCACGACGGGACGCGCTTCCCCTTCGGTCCCGTGGCCGAAACCGTCGGCTTCATCGTGCACGGCCATCGCGCCGTCTATTTCGCCGGCGATACCGACATCTTCCCCGAGATGGACGGCATCCATGACGCGCTCGACGTCGCTCTGCTGCCGGTCTGGGGTTGGGGTCCGACCCTCGGCGACGGGCACATGAACCCGCGCCGGGCCGCCGAATCGCTGACGATGTTGCGCCCGCACACCGCGATTCCCATCCACTGGGGAACGTTTGCTCCGCTCGGGATGGGCTGGCTGCGCCCGCGTTTCCTGATCGATCCCCCCTACGACTTCGTCGAGCACGCCAACGATTTGGCTCCCAACGTCGACGTGAAGATCGTGCACCCCGGTAACCGGTTCCGTTTCCTCAATTAATCGGCAATAATCGAGGCCGTGGGTCGTTCGGCTCGGTCCCTCTACTCGGTGGTCCGGAGGGTGGCAGCGCTATGGGCCGTCGAGGTCGGCGCCCTCTGGGCCATGGCCCGCGTGTTGCCCGGCCTCTCCTTGGAAGGTTGGAGCGCGGCCGTGATCGGGGTGGCGGTGATCGCTCTCTTGAACGCGCTCGTGCGTCCCCTGCTCCTCTACCTCACGCTCCCCTTCACGGTTCTCTCCTTCGGGCTGCTCACCCTCGCGATCAACGCCGTCATCGTATCGATCGCGGCCCTGGTCGTGCCCGGGTTGCACATCGCCGAATTCGCGACCGGCGTGGTGGTCGCACTCGGGCTCTCGGTGGTCAACACGGTTGCGGCATCGCTGCTCGCGTTCAACGACGAAGACTCGGTGTACCGCAACATCGCGCGCCGGATCGCGCGCCACCGCCACCCGATGCCCGAGGGCGTGGCCCCCGGGATCGTCTTCGTCGAGATCGACGGTCTCGCCTTCGAGGCCCTGGCGCGCGCCACCGGCGACGGACACCTGCCCACGCTCGCGTCGTGGATTCGAAGCGGATCGCACCGCGTGCTGCGCTGGGATTGCGGGGTTCCCTCGCAGACGTCGTCGAGCCAGGCCGGGATTCTCTTCGGCAACAACTTCGACATTCCCGGGTTCCGCTGGTACGAAAAGTCCACCGGCAAGCTGGTGGTGTCGAACGACCCCTCCGACGCGGCGCACATCGAGCAGCGCGTGTCGCGCGGAGCCGGCCTCTTGCGGCTGGGTGGGCTGAGCGTGTGCAACATGTTCACCGGAGACGCCGAGAAGAACGTGGCCATCATCAGCACGTTCTCCTCGCCCGCGCGGCAGGTCCGCAAGACGTCGTCGCTCTACTTCTCGTTCTACGTGAATCCTTACAACTTCACACGCGCGCTCGTGCTCATGCTGCGCGAGATCGTCATCGAGCGATGGGAGGCGTTTCGGCAGCACGCGCGCGACCTGCAGCCGCGCGTCTCGCGCGGCGGGAGCTACCCGCTCCTGCGCGCTATGTCGACGGTGGCCCAGCGTGAATTGGGAACCTACACACTCATGCGCGAGATGTTCGCCGGCGTGCCCAGCGCGTACATTACGTACGTCGGCTACGACGTGGTCGCGCACCACGCCGGCCCCGAGCGCCCCGATGCGTTGCGCATCCTCCACGACCTCGACCGCCAGGTGGCCATTCTGGAGCGCGCCGCCCGCGATGGGCCACGACCCTATCGATTCGTCGTGCTGTCGGACCACGGCCAAACCGCGAGCATTCCCTTCCGACAGCGCCACGGGACTACCATCGATCAGCTGGTACAATCTCTGGTCAGCAAGACACGCCGGGTGCGCGCCTCGACGCTCGACACCGAAGGGTGGGGGCACGTGAACGCGCTCCTGTCGGAGGCGATCAGCCACGACCGGCTCAGCGGGCGCGCGGCCCGCCGCATCCTGCGCGCGCGCACGCGCGGGGGCTACGTCGAGCTCGGTAACCGCAGGAAGCGCGAGGCGTCGCACGGCGACGTCGTCGTGTGCTCGTCGGGAAACCTGGGGCTCGTCTACTTCGACGAGCTCGCGGATCGACTAACGCTCGAAGCTCTGGTCGCCGATCACCCCGGCTTGATCGAGGGCTTGATCGCCCACGAAGGGATCGGCTTCGTGATGGTTCGCTCCCACTTGCACGGGCCGGTCGCGATGGGACGCGGCGGCGTCCACTACTTGCGCGAGCACCGCGTAGACGGAAGCGATCCGCTCGCGGACTACGGACCCCACGCCGCATCGCAGCTGATGCGTCTCGACGGGTTCCCGCACTGCGGCGACGTCGTCGTCAACGGGCGCTACCACCCGAGTATCGACCAAGTGGAGAGCTTCGAGGAGATGGTGGGTGCCCACGGCGGGCTGGGCGGCGCCCAGACCCACGGCTTTCTGCTGTATCCGTCGCAATGGGCCGTGCCCGAGGAGGAGATCGCCAACGCCGAGGATGTTTACCAGCTATTCGTTCGCTGGCGCGACACGCTCGCGTCCGGCGCCGATCCGTCGGCCGCGCGCGTGGACGCGCTGCAATGAATGCCGTATAGTTGACGGCATGCCCCGCATCCCTCGTCCCGACCCCGAAACCGTCCGCGAGCGCGACGCTCTGCGCCGCCAGGTCCACGCCCTGCGCGCCGAGCTCGAAGAGTACCGAATAGCCCAGGTACCGCTTCGCGACACCGAGCAGCGCTTGCGGGCCTTGGTCGAGCAAGCGCCGATCGTCGTGTTCGCGATCGATCGCGACGGCATCTTCACGTTGTCCGAGGGACACGGTCTCGTGGCGCTGGGATTGAGGCCGGGGCAGGTGGTGGGGCAGTCCGCGTACGACGTCTACCGCGACGTGCCTCGCATCGTCGACAACGTGCGTCGCTGTTTGGCCGGCGAGTCCATCAATGAGGTGGTGCAGGTCGGCGATCTGGTGTTCGAATCGATCTACACGCCCCGCCGCGACGAGCACGGTTTCGTGGCCGGCGTCTCGGGCGTCGCGTGGGACGTCACCCAGCGCGTGCGGGCGGAGACGGTCGCCAAGGAGCTCGAGATCCAGCTGCAGCAGGCGCAGAAGATAGAAACCATCGGGACGCTGGCGGGGGGCATCGCGCACGACTTCAATAACATTCTGTCGCCCATCATTGGATATACCGAGATCGCGATGGACCAGCTCGCGAACGATCATCCCGCGCGCGCGGACATGGAGCAGGTGATGAACGCGGCCATCCGGGCGAAGGAGCTGGTCCAGCAGATTCTCGTCTTCGCGCGCGGCGGAAGCAACGAGCGCCGTCCACTCCAGCTCCACCTGGTGATTCACGAAGCGCTGCGCCTGGTTCGTTCCACGCTCCCGTCCACCATCGAGATTTCGCAGCGCGTCGCGACCCGCGGTGACACCGTCGTCGCCGACCCCGCACAGATGCACCAGGTCATCATGAACTTGTGCACCAACGCCGCGCACGCGATGCGCGAATCCGGCGGGGTGCTGCGCATCGAGCTCGTGGGCGAGGACGTGAGCGAGACGACGGCCGCGCGCGTGGCCGGGATCAACCCGGGACCGTACGTCGTCCTCACCGTGCGCGATCAAGGTACGGGCATGGACGCCGCCACCATGGCGCGCGTCTTCGAGCCGTTCTTCACGACCAAGAAGTCGGGCGAGGGAACCGGACTGGGGCTCTCGGTGGTGCACGGCATCGTGCACAGCCACGGCGGCGCGGTCACGGTCGAGAGCGATCTCGGGCGCGGCTCGGTTTTTCGCGTGTACTTGCCAAGCGCCTCGGCGGAGGCCGAGGAGGCGCTGCGCCACGGCGCCGCCGAGTCGCGCGGGCAGGGCGAGCACGTGCTGGTCGTGGACGACGAAGCCGACGTCACCCAGCTGCTCGAGCGAATCCTGGTCGCGCGCGGCTACCGTGTGACGTCGTTCACGTCCAGCGAGGAAGCGCTGAACGCGTTTCGTCGCGACCCGGCATCGTTTCGCGCCGTCATCACCGACCAGACGATGCCGCGACTGACGGGCATCGAGCTGGCGCGGCAGCTCAAGGCGCTGCGTCCCGGCGTCGCGGTGATTCTCACCACCGGCTACGGCGAGAATCTGGTCTCGCCGCCCATCGGCTCCGGCGTCGACGCGATCGCGGCCAAGCCCTTCGACGCGGCCGCGCTCGCGCAGACGCTGCGCCGCACGCTCACGGCCGAGTGACGCGCTAGCGCTTCAGCGCGGCAACGATCTCGTCGTTGCTCGGGAAACGCCCCGATTTCTTCTTGGAGAACACAAGCGTCTGGCCGCTTCGAATCTCGAACGCCCCGCCTTTCCCTTTGATGAGCTCGATCTGGATATCCGGGAATGCCTTTTCAAGCGCGGCCTTCAAACTGAAGGCCTGGGGAGTGTAGTCTCAAGGGATGCAGTACTCGATCGATACGTGCATGACGATCCTTTCTTAAGCGACTGTGCCTGCGGCGGACCCGGCGAGCGCCGCGGGCTTCCC
>DASPGK010000143.1:0-6916 GCA_035620655.1 Candidatus Krumholzibacteriia bacterium | reverse complement strand
AAACGTGCGGGGTCGCCATGGACGTGCCCGAGATGGTCCCGTAGGTGTTGTTCGGGAACGTGCTCAAGATGTCGGTGCCGGGCGCACCCAGGTCGACCGTGGTCAAACCGAAGTTGGAAAAGCCGCTCAGGTTATCGCGGTGGTCGGTGCTGGCCACGGCGATGATGTTGTCGAGGGGATAGTTCGACGGGAAGTTCGGGAACACGTCGTTGTTGGAACTGGCGTTGCCGGCCGCGGCCACGAACAGAATGCCCGCGTTGCCGGCGGCCTCGATCGCATCCTGCAGCGCCTGCGAGAACCCGCCGCCGCCCCAGCTGTTGCTGGTGAGCTTGACGCCCATCATGGTCGCGTACTCGACCGCGAGGATGGCGTCCGAGGTCGACCCGAATCCGCCCGCATCGAGGAACTTGAGCCCCATGATGCGCACCGACCAGCTCACACCCACCACGCCGACGCCGTTGTTGCCGAGGGCGCCGATGGTGCCGGAGACGTGCGTTCCGTGCCCGTGGTCGTCCATGGGATTGTTGTCGTTGTTGACGAAGTCCCAGCCGCGCACGTCGTCGATGTAGCCGTTGAAGTCGTCGTCGACGCCGTTGCCCGGGATTTCGTTCGGGTTGATGAACATGTTGGCGGCCAGATCGACGTGGTTGTAGTCCACACCGGTGTCGATCACGCCGACCAGCACGCCGCCGCCCGTCCCCAGCTCCCACGCCTCCGGCGCGTCGATGTCCGCGTCCGGGGTGCCGCCGGTTTGCCCCGTGTTGTGCATGCCCCACAGATCGTCGAAGCGGGGATCGTTCGGGAACACGTCCAGCGCGCGCACCGTGTAGTTGGGTTCGATGTAATCGACGCGCGGATCGTCCTTGAAGCGCGCGATGGCCTCGTTGACCTCGATCCCATCGATCACCCACAACTCCGCCCCGCTGCTCTTGAAGCGCTGCTTCACACTCGCGCGCAGGCTCGATCGCACCGCGAGCGCGTCCGCCGTCGGCGTCGACGCCTCCAGCTTGATGATCACCTGCCGCGGCACGTAGCTCTGCGGCTGCTGGCCGCCGGCCGTCAGTGCCCACGAGGCGATGGCAACGAAGAGAACCGCGAATGCACCGAGACGGAGATAGCGATTCGACATGACGATCCCTCTCATTGTGGTGACAATGGAACTGCGCACGGTGTGCGCAATTGGCGTGTAGGGGCGTGCGACTCGCGCGAACGCAGAGGGAGTATGGTCGCGGGGTTGGTTCGGGCGCGAGCCTGTCGGTCCAGCCGCGAATGCGGCGGACCGAACATTGGAAAGGAACAGACGGAGGTACCGGGGGCGAGCCGTACTGCCTTCACATAGACCTCCTTGGTGGGCCAGTGAAAAGCGAGGCCTGGTACTCCGAGGGCCGAGTATACAGATGTGGTTTATGAATGTCTAGCGACGACTACACGATTTTCGTATACTGGCGCACCGATTCACATGAAGTGAGTTTTGTTAAGTCTCCTCGAGTGGCCCCGTAGCTCAGATGGATAGAGCAGCGGTTTCCTAAACCGTTTGTCGCGCGTTCGACTCGCGCCGGGGCCACCACTCCTTAATAGTGCGTCAGTCGAAGCGGATCATGGCGTAGGCGGGAAACCCGGCCAAGCGTTCGCGTCCGTTGAGGAACGCGAGCTCGATCAGGAACGCGAATTCGACCACGGTGCCGCCCGTCTTTCCGACCAGGCTGGCCGCGGCGGCCGCGGTGCCGCCGGTCGCGAGCAAGTCGTCGATCACGAGCACGCGCTCGCCCTTGCGAATGGCGTCGGTGTGGATCTCGAGCGTTTCTTCCCCGTATTCGAGCGTGAACGATTCGGCCAGGGTGGTGTGCGGGAGCTTGCCGTGCTTGCGCAGCGGCACGAAGCCCGCGCCGATCGTCGCCGCCAGCGGCGCGCCGAAGATGAAGCCGCGCGACTCCATCGCCGCCACTTTCTGGATGCGCATCGTGCGGTAGCGGTCGACGAAGACGCGGATCACCTCGCCGAAGAGGGTCGGGTCGCCGAGGATCGGCGTGATGTCCTTGAAGACGATGCCGGGCTTGGGAAAATCGGGGACGTCACGAATGGAGGCACGGATGCGCTCGACCGCGGCCTGATTCAATTCGAACCCTCGCGAGGTTCGCGGGCCGAGCCTCCCGCCCGCTTGCGCCCCGACAAGACGAGGTTGAGCTTCTGCAGCGCGCGCTTTTCAATCTGACGCACGCGCTCGCGGGAGACGCCCACTTCGCGGCCGGTCTCGCCCAGGGTGCGCGGCTCGCCGTCATCGAGCCCGTAGCGAAGCGTCAAGACTTCCTGCTCGCGCGGATTCAAGCAGCGATCGAAGAGCGTCGACATCTCCTCGTTCTCCAATTGAAGCGTCACCAGCGACTCGGGCGTGCCGTTCCCGCGGTGGTAGGCGTCGGAGGCTAGGCGCTGGAGTGCGTCCGCGCTCGCCAGCGGATCTTCGGCGCGGATGCCGTGGATCAGCGTGCGCACCAGCTTCACGCGCCGCACGCTGACATCCAGCTCGGCCGACATCGCTTCGTCGTCGAGCGACTTCCCCGCGTGCCGGTCCTCCACCTTGAGATAGCGATTGATGAGGTGATAAATGTGAACGGGAATGCGGATCGCGCGCGACTGACTCGCGATCCCGCGCTTGATCGACTGCTTGATCCAGTAGGACGCGTAGGTGCTGAAGCGGAATCCCTTGGTGTAGTCGAATTTCGCGGCCGCGCGAATCAGCCCCAGGTTGCCGTCTTCGATTAGATCGAGGAGGTTTTGGCTGCCGCGCTGGTAGCGCTTGGCGATGGTGACCACGAGTCGCAGGTTGGCGATGATGAGACGGCGCTTGGCATCCTCGCTGCCTTCGGCCAGCGCTCGCCCCAGCTCGACCTCCTGCTCGGGGGTCAACAGCTCGTAGCGGCCGATCTCGGCCAGGTAACGCGCCTGGATGTCGTAAGACGGCTCCGCGCGTTCGTCGTTGTGAGGGCGATCGTTGCTCATCGTCGTCGTGTTCGTCGAACCCCGCCGGCGTTCCAGGGGTGAATGGTCGGGGCGAGAGGATTCGAACCTCCGACCTCCTGCTCCCGAAGCAGGCGCGCTAACCGGACTGCGCTACGCCCCGACCCCAAGCCCGCACAATATAATGCCTCTGCCCTCCGTCCGATTCCACGAGGCCGGCGGGCGAGGCTCTAAGTTCGTTTATCGTAACACGTTTTCTCGACGAATCAACCCTAGATTCGGCGGTCCGTCAGGACCGCGACACGCCAGTTTCCGTGCGCTTCGAACGCCCGGTTCGCCCGACGGTCCGAATCAGAGGAACGAATGAGCATTCAATCAGGCGTTCAATCTCAACCTTGCCTCCACGTCGAATCAGGCGGACGATCTCCTGTTTGCCGTCCGCGCGAATCACCGGCCCCAGGAGAAAGCCCGCGTCGGAGAGTTGCGCGAGCAGCGCGCGCGGCACCTGCTGCGCGGCCGCGGTCAAGAGCACGCGGTCGAAGGGACCCTTCTCGGGCCAGCCCTTCCACCCGTCGTCGGTCTTGACGTCGACGTTGGAGAACAAGAGGTCGCGCAGCACGGACTGCGCGCGCTCGGCCAATTCGGGTACGCGCTCCACCGTGGCGACGTTCTTCGACAGCGCGGCCAGCACCGCGGTGTGATACCCGGAGCCGGTTCCGATTTCGAGCACGGTCTCTTCGCCCGAAAGCCGCAGCTCTTCGGTCAGGTAGGCGACCATGTACGGCTGCGACATCGTCTGCTGGAACCCGATTGGGTACGAATGATCCGCATACGCTTCGATGCCCGCGTCGCGTCCTATGAACAAATGTCGCGGCACGCGCATCATCGCTTCCAAGACGCGCGGGTCGCGCACGCCGCGGTTGTAGACGTGCTCGCGCACCATCCGCTCGCGCGCGATCTTGTACTGCCGCCATCTCATCGCGAGGATCCTCTCACAGTTCGAACCGCCAGCGTTCCATTTCGACGATCGCTTTGTAGTGCGTCGGGTCCAGGTGCAGCGGTGTCACCGACACGAAGCCCAGCCGCACCGCCGAGATGTCCGAACCGTCGTCGTCGCGCCACACCGGCTCCCGCCCGCCGATGGTATAGCTCTTCTGCAAGGGGCCGCGCCCGGGATCAATGAAGTTCTCGTAGTGGCGCGAGCCCAGTTTGGTGATGCGCAGCCCCTTGATGGGGGCGACGTCCGGATTCGGGATGTTGACGTTGAGCAGGACGTCCTTGGGAAGCCCTTCTGCCAGCGCGCGCTCCACTATAATGCGCGCGAAGCGCCCGTTGACCTCTTCGTTCGCGACCGTGCGCTGGAGCGCGGAGACCGCGATCGACGGGACCCCGAGAATCATCCCCTCCGAGGCCGCCGCCACCGTCCCGCTGTACTGCACGTCCTCCCCCATGTTGGGTCCGTGGTTGATCCCCGACACGATGAGATCCGGTTTTCGCTCGAGCAGCACCTGCAACGCGAGCACGATTGCGTCGGTCGGCGTGCCCACGACGCGAAAGTGGCGCGCGTCCACCTGCTTGACGTCGATCGGGCGCCGCACGGTGAGCGAGTGGCTGCTGGCACTCTGCTCGGCATCCGGTGCCACGACCGTGATCTCCCCCAGCGGCGAGAGCGCTCGCTCGAGCACTTGAATGCCGCGCGCGTCGAAGCCGTCGTCGTTGCAAATCAGGATGTGCTTGGCCATCGAACCGCCGGAAGGAGGTGCCATTCTACCAGAAGAACGACTTCCCGACCATGCGCAAAAACCGCATCGTATCGACAAATGGGTTGATAAAGCTGGCCTCGCCCGCGTAGATGGTCCGGATCGGCACCGAGGCGAATTTTCCGCCCGCGCGGCCGGCCCGGATGATCATTTCCGACTCGATTTCGTAGCGCGAGGTGGTCAGCGGGAACTTCTTGAAGTGGTCGAGCCGGATCAGCCGGTAGCCGTTTTGAGAGTCCGGGACGCGGCGGCCCGCCAACAGCGACACCACCGCACTGGTCACGTAGTTGGTCGCCTTGCGAAGCCACGGCATGTTGGCCGGGTCCTCGAGGCGGTTCCCCACCACCACGTCGGCGCCGGTTCTTTTTTGGCAGTCGACGAAGGCCGGGATTTCATCCGGGCTGTGCTGCCCGTCCGCATCCATCAAAATAGCGAGCGGCACCCCGAGGGTTTGCGCGCGCGCGATCCCCGAGCGGATCGCGGCCCCCTTGCCGCGATTCTCCGGGTGGACTTCGACCACCACACCCGCCCTCTCCGCCACCGCGCGCGTGTCATCCTTCGAGCCGTCGTCGACCACCACGATGCGGTTGCGCGGCACGTAGCGCGCGACGTGGTCGATCACCGGCGCGAGGTGACGGGCCGCGTGGTAGGCGGGGATGACGGCGGCGAGGTCGTCGTAGGGCAAGGCTCTCGTGTTCATCGACTACGTGCTCGCTTCGGTTCGAACGATGGGCATGAAGTGGAACCACTGCTCGCTGTGCGCGCGAATCAAGCGCTCCAAGTCGCGCAGGCATTCCTCCTGCAAGCGCTCCAGCTTCTCGAATTCGTCCTCGTGGTCCTCGGGAAAGTGCGTGCCGCCGTGAACGTACCGGAAGCGCTTCGGGCCGTCAAACACGAGTACGCCGGTCAACACGGGCGCGCGACAGCGCGCCGAAAGGACCAAATGCCCCAGCGGAACCTCGGTCGGGAGGCCGAACATCGCGAACCGTTTCTTAGCCTTGCCATAGGCACGATCGATCATCAACGCAACCACCTCGCCGCGGTCGATCGCCTCTTTGAGCACCATGAAGCTCCCCGACAGTGGATGCGCGCGCACGCCCACGTAGGCGCGACGGTCACTGTAAAACTTTGCCACCTGCGCGCTCGGGTGGTCGAGGGCCACCGTGTGCGCCGTGTACCCCATGCGCGTCAAGGCGAAGCCCCCCAGCTCCCACGGCCCCACGTGCGCCGAGGCGACGATGAACGATCGCTTCGGCCCCAGCTTCTCCAGCTCGGCGCGCAGCGCCGACATGTCCAGGCGCGCGAACAGCTCGTCGGGGTCGAAGAACGGGAGTTGGAGGAACAAGAGAATGCTCTTGGCGAAATTGTGGACCACCTGCCGCGCGGCGCGCCGGCGCTCGCTCTCGGTCCACTCGGGATGGATGACGCGGAGGTTCTCGGCCACCGTCCGGCGGGTTCCGGGGCGGAGGCGCCAGTTGATCTCGGCCAAGGTCCACGTGATGGCCCGGCAGAACCAGTCGGGGGTGAAGCGCGCGAAGAAGGCGCCGAGGTGGTACGGGATGGCCTGCAGCATGGGTCCGCCGACCATACCCCGGCCCCGCTAGCCCCGCAAGGCGGTTCGGGTTAGCCGTTTTGGCCCGAAGCGGCGCACTTCCCTCTGTCAGCGCCCCGGACCGGCCGACCGACTGGAGGCTTCGAATCATGCTAAGGGCAATCCTCGCCGCAGGACTCTCGGTGGCGATTCTGCACGCCCCCGCTTGGACCCGGGACACGGGCTCCGAACCCATACGCACCTCGTTGCCCGTCGCCGAGGCGGGCGCGACCGACGGTTCGCTCACTCCCGATCCGCGCTTCGCGCTCGCGGCCGCGAACACCACCCTCCTCGCCAGCTACTCCTTCGACGTCGGTGCCACCTGCAACCGTCAGGGCTGGACCGTGGTCGACGCCACCGCGCAGATCGCGGAGTTCTGGCACGTCGACGACTTCGCGGGCGCCAATGTGAATCCGGGCGACTCGCTCGCGGTCCTCGCGGGATCGAAGTCGCTCTGGTGCGGCGTGCGTGCATCGACGAGCGGACTGACGTGCGGATACGCGTTACTGCCGGGCTACGGGAACGGCTGGGATCAACTGTGGGTGACGAAGGCGTGCCTTTCGGTCACCGGCACGCTCGACGTGTCGTTCCTCATGGAGACCGATTCGGA
>DASPGK010000142.1:0-4217 GCA_035620655.1 Candidatus Krumholzibacteriia bacterium | reverse complement strand
TTGCTGGACGACGTCGAAAAAGCCGTGACGATGACCACGCGTGCTTTCTTCATGAAGTCGAGCGGGTTGCGTTTCGCGCCGAGCTTCAGCACGATGCCGAACGTGACGGTCATCATGATCGTGAGTCCCGCGAGCACGGTGCCGACGTACTTGAAAAGCTGCAAGAGTAAGTCGAAGCCGAAACGAGCGGTGACGCTGTAGATGAGACAGAAGACGCCGATCGGTGCCAGCCGCATGACGAGGTGGATGATCTCGACGGTGACGTAGCCCAGGCTCTCCAGGAACGACGCCAGAGCGCCCGACTTCTCGCGCGGCACCGACGCGATGCCGATGCCGAGCATGAGCGAGAAGAAGATGACCGCCAGCATGTCTCCCTCGGCCGCGGCCTTGACCGGATTGCGCGGCACGATCTTGACCAGCATGTCCATGGAGAGGCCGCTGCCCGAGAGCCCGGCGGCGTTCTTGGCTTCGCCGCCGTAGGTGTCCATGAGCTCGGTGCGCATGGCGGGATCGAGCCCCTCGCCGGGTCGGAAGGTGTTGGTCAGCGTCAACCCGATCACCGCGGCGACCGCCGTCAACCCGACGAAGATGCTCAAGGTCACCAGGCCGATGCGACCGACTTGCCGAAGATCGCCCAGCCCCGCGACACCCAGCGACAGCGAGCTAAGAATGAGCGGAATCACCGTCATGATGAGAGCGGAAAGCCACATACGCCCCGCGGGTTCGGTGACCACGGAGACGAAGCGCTGCGTCGCTTCACCGCCGTCGGTAACGACGTTGGTGACGACACCCGCGACGGCGCCGAGCAGAAGCCCAAGCAGAATGCGGGGATGGTTGGAGGCCGGCATGGCCCTCGACGCTAGCACCCTCGGTCCGAACGTGTCAAACTCGGGTGACCACGAAAGGAGCGGACCTGTTCGGTTTTCTGAAGCATAAGCGGCGCGCGCGTCTGCGCGACCAGCCCGTTCCATCCCAGTGGCCGCGCATTCTCGAGGCCAATGTTCCTGTGTACCGTCGCGTTCCCCAAGCGCTGCGCACGCAGCTGCACGGACACATGCACGTCTTTCTGGCCGAGAAGCACTTCGAAGGGTGCGACGGCCTGGAGATGACGGACGAGATCCGCGTGACGGTTGCGGCCCAAGCATGCCTGCTCATTCTCGATCGCGAGGCGAATTACTACCCCGATCTCGTCACCATCCTGGTCTATCCGTCGGTGTTCTACGCCGACGTCGAGGAACCCGACGGAGCCATCGTGAGCGAATACAAAGAAGACCGATCGGGCGAATCGTGGGACCTGGGGGTCGTGATTCTGTCTTGGGAGGATGTGGTCGAGTACGCGTCGACGGGCCGTGCGGGCTACAACGTCGTTCTGCACGAGTTCGCGCACCAACTCGACATGGAAAACGGCGCCATGGACGGCATGCCGAAGCTCCAGGGCCCGGCGCAGCGCACCGAATGGGCGCGCGTGTTCAGCCAAGCCTATGAATCCTTCGAGCAGGCGGCGTCGTCCAATCGCGGTACGCTGATCGACAGCTACGGCGCCGGCGATCCGGCCGAGTTCTTCGCCGTCGTCACGGAGAGTTTCTTTGAGCGGCCGCTCGCTCTCAAGCGCGAGTACGCCGCGCTGTACGACACGCTCGCGCACTACTATCGCGTCGATCCGGCCTCGTGGGAGCCGCCGGGCTCGGTCGCGGCCGAGTGGGCGGCACCTCGGCGCGCGCGCGGCCGCCGCCGCCGCCGCGGTTAGCCCAGGGCCGAAAGTGGTCGTTGACCCACCCCCGGCGCGCCGATACCATCGGCACCCGAACCTCGTGCCGCGCAGGGAGCTGGGACCCGTGCGCGTCGGCGCTTACTCCTTCCAAGTAGGGACCAATGGCCACGAACACGAAGCAAGGCTCGACCCACGTAGTCGACAAGCAGGAGTGGGGAACGCGCGTCGGCATCATCCTCGCCGTTGCCGGCTCGGCCGTGGGACTCGGGAATTTCCTGCGTTTCCCCGGCCAAGCCGTGCAGAACGGCGGCGGCGCGTTCATGATTCCGTATTTTTGCGCGCTGCTCTTCCTCGGCATTCCGATCGGCTGGGCGGAGTGGACGATGGGGAAGTACGGCGGTCAGAAGGGATTTCGCTCCGCCCCCTCGATCTTGGGTGTGATCGGCGGCGGTGCCGCCGCGCGTTACTTGGGTGTCATCGGCGTGCTGATTCCGCTCGCGGTGTCGTTCTACTACACGTACATCGAGGCGTGGTGCCTGGGCTACTTCTGGCACTACCTGACGGGGGGCATAGGCATCGACGCGAGCGCGCCCATTACCGACCAGACCGCGCGCGCGTCACAGTTCTACAACGACCTGACCGGCACCGCGCACAACGGCGTCATCGCCGGGGGCTCGATCAAGACCTTCATCTTCTGGACCATCACCTTCGCGATCAACATCTGGCTGGTATACCGCGGCGTATCGAAGGGGATAGAGCGCTTCGTGAGTTGGGCCATGCCGCTGATGGCGGTGTGCGCACTCATCGTGCTCGCGCGCGTGCTGACGCTCGGTACGCCCGACCCCGCGTACCCCGATCAGAACGTGGTCAGTGGGCTCGCCTACATGTGGAACCCGAGCTTCGACGCGCTCTTGAACCCGCAGACGTGGCTGGCCGCGGCCGGGCAAATCTTCTTCAGCCTTTCGGTCGGTTTCGGCGTGATCATCAACTACGCGGCCTACCTGCGTAAGAACGACGACGTCGTCCTCTCGGGTTTGACCGCGTCGTCGACCAACGAGCTGTTCGAAGTGGGCTTCGGCGGTCTGATCACGATCACCGCCGCGTTCATCTTCCTCGGCACGGCCGGCATGATCGGCGCCGTGCAGGGCGGTTCGTTCGGCCTCGGCTTCACGACCCTTCCGGTCGTGTTCGTCCACATGGGCTCCTTCGGGAACTTCATCGGCGCGGTCTGGTTCCTGATGCTGTTCATCGCGGCGATTACCAGCTCGATCTCGATGTACCAGCCGTCGCTCGCGTTCTTCCAAGAGTCGCTGGGCTGGACGCGCCGTGGTTCCAATGCGCTCATGGTGACGGTGTGCGTGATCGGTTCCTTCCTCGTCATGTACTTCAGCGAGCGTGGACTGTTCTGGAGCACCATCGACGATTGGGTCGGGACTTTCTTGATCTTCATCCTCGCCATGGTGCAGATCATCTGCTTCAGCTGGATCTTCGGCGTCGACCGCGGACTCAAGTACGCGCACAAGGGCGCACACATCCGGATTCCGGGTTTCTATCGGTTCATCATGAAGTACGTGACGCCGACCTATCTGCTGGTCGTCTTCGGCGCGTTCTGCTGGATGAACCTGGGGTCTTGGATCCGCGCCGTCGCGGCCGAACCGCTCAAGCAGGGCGCGATGGTCCTGATCCTGGCGGTCATCGTGCTGCTGGTGGTGTGCGTCCGCGTGGGCGAGAAGCGCTGGCGCGCGGCCGGCATGGATGTCGACGGCAAGATCATCGAAGAATAGGAGACGCCAATGACGACGATGGGATGGCTATTCTTGCTCGGGTCTCTCGCTTTCGTGTGGGGGCTGACGGGGTGGTGTTTCTACAAGGTCATGACGACCAGCGGCAAACGCGAGGACGCGCAGCCCTAATTCGAACCGACCAGCCGCCGGCCGCCGGCGTCACACAGCTATGCTGAACCTCGAAATCACCTGGGAAGGAGAAGCCCATCGCGTCGCGTTGGACAACGGCGAGCACGCGGTGGGGCGCTCGAGCGAGAACACCGTCCAAGTCGCGATGGCGCGCGTGAGCAAGAAGCACGCGCTGCTTCGCGTCGACGGCGATCGCCTGTTCGTCAAAGATCTCGGCAGCCGCAACGGAACCGAGATCAACGGCAATCCGGTGGGCGACCAGTGGACCGAAGTGCCTGCCGGCTCGCTGGTGAGCTTCGCGGGCGCGCTGATGCGGCGCGCTACGCCCGCCTCGACGGCCGCGCACCAGCTCCTGGGTGATCACCAGGTCTCTCCCAGCCTACGCTACAACATGAGCCAGGGCTTTTCGCGCGACGCGCAAAGCCGCCTCATGGATCGCAGCTCGCAGCTCTTCGAGCTGCTCGCCTCCAGCGACGACGCCATGGCCATCGAGACCGCCGCGTGTCGTTTCGTCGCGGAGAGCGTTCCCGCCGAGCGCGTCGTCATGCTGTCTGACGCCGGTGAGGCGACCCAAGTGGAAGCGCGCGCGCGCT
>DASPGK010000141.1:0-2157 GCA_035620655.1 Candidatus Krumholzibacteriia bacterium | reverse complement strand
CGCTCGTCGATGAGATATCGGTCGCATTCGCCGAGATCGGGCCGGCGTCGCTGCGGACCGTCTTCGTCGGGGGTGGGACGCCGACGGTGTTGGAACCGCACGAGTGGGAACGCGTGATCGCCGCCATCGCGCCGCACGTTCCGCGCGACGGCGTCGCGGAGTTCACAGTCGAGATGAACCCGGAAGACGTCGACGCGCGCGTCGTCGGTTTTCTGCGCGGCCTGGGAGTGAACCGCGCGAGCATCGGCGTGCAATCGATGGACGCGGTGGGGCAGAAGGTGCTGAAGCGGTGCGCGCCCGAGGTCAACGAGCGCGCCATCGACCTGGTTCGCGAGCGCTTCGACAACCTCAGCTTCGACGTCCTATTGGGGGTGCCGAAGACCACGATCGACGACCTGCGAGACACCCTGCGCCGGCTCCTGCCCAAAGAACCCACGCACCTGTCGGTGTACGGGCTGGAGCCGGGCGGCGACCTCGGCGAAGAGGTCGAGCGCTTCTTTCGCGCGGTTGACCCGGACCGCGTGGCTGATGAATACTTGGAGGTGTGCTCGCTCCTGGCCGCGGCGGGATATCGACACTACGAGGTGTCGAACTTCTGCCGGCCCGGGTTCGAGAGCCTCCACAATCGGGTGTACTGGGACGGCGGCGATTACCTCGGGGTTGGTCCCGCGGCCCATTCGTCGATCGGGGGCGAGCGTTTCGCGAACGCGCCGTCGATCGATTCGTACCTCGCACGGCGCGGGGCGGAACACTTGGCCGCGCGGCTTCGCGACCCGGGCGGCGACCAGCGGCTCGAGTCCGCGATGCTGGCGCTGCGCACCGACCGCGGGATCGCGCGCGACGCGTGCGAACCGCGCGCCGTGGCGGACATTATCGATGACGGTCTCGCGGTAGTCGAGAGGGGACGAATCCGGCTCACCGACCGTGGTTACTTGATGCTCAACGACGTCGTGTTGCGATTGGTTTCGACAACGCCATGCTGAACGAAAAGGACAAGCCCATACTCCGCACCATCATCGACCTCTACGTCGGCGACGCGGTGCCCGTCAGCTCGCAGCGCGTGCACGACTCGGGGCGTTTTCGCATGAGTACGGCCACCATTCGCAACCGCATGGTGGTGCTCGAGCGCGAGGGGTTCATCGCCAAGGCCCACGTGTCGTCGGGCCGCATCCCCACCGACGAAGGCTACCGCGCCTACGTCGACGAGCTGCAAGCGGGCACGGTGCGCCCGCGCGGTGACGGGCTCGCGGCCGTGCGCGAGGAGCTGCGCGACGACCTCGACGTGAACGGCGTCATGCAGCGCGCGTCGCAGCTCCTGGGCGCGCTCTCGCAGCACGTCGCGGTGGTCTACGGCGCCATCGTGCAAGAGAGCCGCGTGCGCACGGTGCGTCTCCTGCGCCTGGAAGGCGCCAAGATCATCGTCGTCGTGCACCTGATACCCGATTACGAGCGCACCGTCACGCTGCGCCTGGGTCGCGACGTCGCGGCCGAAGCGGTGGCGGCCGCGGAGCGCCTCCTCGACCGCATGGTCGCGGGACGAAGCCTGCAGGAAGCGCGCGCCCGGCTGGCCGAAATGGTCCGGGACAACGTGACCGACGAGGGCATCGTGGTGGGCGAGATCGCGCTGCGGCGTGACGACGTCTTCTCGGAACCGGTCGCGGTCGAGCTTTGCTTCGAGGAGCCGGCTCAGATGCTCGCCCAACCCGAGCTGTCCGACCCCCGGACGCTCCAACTTTTGCTCCGAATCTTGCACGACCGCGGCTATTTGACCTCGATCCTGGCCGACCGGCGGCTGAACAGCGTCGAGGTCACCATCGGCAGCGAGCACCGGGACGACACGCTGCGTCCCTTCAGCTTGGTGACGGCGGGGTATCGCATGGGCGCCGCGCGCGGGGTACTTGGGCTCATTGGGCCGACCCGCATGCGCTATGACCTGGCCCTGGGGTTGGTCGAATCGATGTCGCGCGAGCTGTGCGCGATCGGGGACGAGCGCTTCTAGACATCATCATCGAGCAGGAGAGCGGAACGCGTGAAAGACAAAGACACACCGCAGCCCACCGACATCGACCGCGAGGTCACCGACGCCACGGAGGCGCCGAACGATCGCGTGTACGATCTGGATACGGACTCCGCGGAGCCGGTCGTCGCCGATCCCGA
>DASPGK010000140.1:0-3237 GCA_035620655.1 Candidatus Krumholzibacteriia bacterium | reverse complement strand
GATCTCATGCCGCAACTGATAAAGAAATACCACGATATCTACCCGAAGCTGCACGTGCGCCTCGAGGACGGTGGAACCGTGCACGCGCTCGAGCACTTGGCCAATGGCCGCGCCCAGGTGGGATTTCTCTATCGGCTGCCGACTCCTGACGAACGGCGGCTGGTGCGCATTGCCGTCGACGACACGGTGCTGTGCTTCCCGATCGCCCTCGGCGGCGTGGCCGTGTTGGCCAACTCGCTGTCCGGGGTCGAATCGTTCGCCATGGAAGAGCTGCGCGCGATCGCGCGCGACCAGGCCGATCCGCGCTTCGACCGGCTCTACGCGCCCGACCCCAACCAGGGGTTGTGGGACGCGTTCCGCGCGAGCCTCGCGGTGACCGAAGACGTCGCCCGCCCCGGGGGCAACGCGGCGCCCGAGCTGGCGCACATCACGTTTCTCGCGGACGAGGCCGCGGTGATCGAGGCGGTCCTCGCCGATCCGCGCGGGCTCGGTCTGGCGAGCACCTTGAGCATGCCCGACAGCCTCCCCGACATGGGCGGGGGGCGGTCCGTGCGCGCGGTACCCGTCCTCCCGGACACCGGCCTGGTTCCGGTCGAGCCGGGCTACGAGCAGATCGGCTACGGAGAGTATCCGTTGTATCATTATCTGTACGTCGCATGCCTTGCCGGCGGCAGCATACGCGGCTCGATGTTCGTGACGCATCTGACCAGCGACCGTGGCCAGCGCCACGTCGAACGGGCCGGATTTCTCCCGGCGCGACAGTCGATCCGTCAGATTTATCTCACGCGAAAACCGTTGGGCAGCAAGGCCAACTAGTAGAGACCCAAGGAGGTCCGATGTCCCTGCTTCGTCACGTTGCCATCGCCGCGTTCGTCGTCCCTTGTCTGGCGACCTCGGTGAGTTGGGCGCAGAAGAGCTACACGTACGAGACCGATCCGGTCCGAGTCGGCACCAAGGCGCTCGAGAAGAACGACCTCGCGGCGGCCAAGGCGGCTTTCGACGAAGCCGTCACCAACAGCTACGAGCTGCCCAAAGCGAAGGTCGGACTGGCCGAAGTGGCCACGCGCTCGGGGCGCTTCGAAGAGGCGGAGAATCTTTACCGCGAGGCGCTCGACATTCAGGGGCGCGAGAGTGGAAAGGGATTCCCCGAAGCGGACGCCGGACTGGGCATCCTGTTGATCGACGCCGACCGCTGGGACGAGGGCGTCACGCACATCAACAAGGCCTACAAGCAGAACTCCGGCTACTGGCCCGCGATCTACGGGCAGGCGCGCATCGAGATCCGAAACAAGAAGTGGGACAAGGCGAAGTCGTACCTCGACTGGGGCGCGTCGCGTAAGGGCGTCGGGCAGGGCGAGGACCTCTATCACCGAGGCATGGCGCTCTACTTTATGGGGCGCAACGACCTGCAAGGCGCGGAGAAAGAAGCGCTGACGGCCCTCCACATGAACCCGACCGACCCGCGCCACGGCGTGCTCGTGGCCCAGGTCTACGAGAAGCGCAACGTCCCCGCGTCCGCCATCGCGGCCTGCGAGGAGGTGTTGCGCACGCCGGGTGTGACGCCGACGGCGTCGTTCATCCACTTCCTGGGCACGCTCTACCAGAAGGCGGGCCGCTACAACGACGCGCGCGACAAGTACGTGCAGTCGGTCGACATGGATTCGACCTATGCGCCCGCGCTCAAAGACCTGGGGGGCCTGTTCGTGCTCGCCAAGCAGTACGACAACGCTTCCAAGGTATACTTGCGCTACATCGAGCTCGAGCCGGACGACATCGAAGCGTACGTCGGATTGACGGAGTCGCTCGGCGAGTCGGGCCGCTACGCCCAGGCGCTGCAGTCCGCCAACAAAGCCATGGCGATCGACAGCACGCGCGCCGACGTGCGGCTCGTGTACGCGCGCACGGCCCTGCGCAACCGCGACAAGGCGTTGCGCTCGCGCGGCGCGGAGATGTACGCCTCGCTCCCCGACAGCGTGTCGCTGGGCGCGGAGGACCTCGTGCTGCTGGCGAGCTACGAGATCGACAGCGGCAGTCTCGAAGAGGCGAAGACTCACCTCGACCAGGCGGTGGCGGCGGACTCGTCGAACGCGGAGGCGCACTTCCAGCGCGGCTTGCTGGCGTTCAAGAACAGCCAGCCGGACCAGGCCGTCGGTCACTTCGAAGAGGCGATCAAGCGCGACCCCAGGGTGTCGCTGTACCACTTGAATCTCGGCGTGGCCTACTTCCAGGCCAACCAGATCGACAAGGCCAAGCCGGAGTTGCGCCGGGCGATCGCGCTCGACAAGCGCCCGGTGATGGGCCACGTGCTCCTCGGTCAGGCCCTGGTGTCGTCGGATTCGCTGCCCGCGGCCGAAGCGGAGTACCAGAAGGCGCTTACGCTCGATCCCAAGAACGCCCGGGCGCTGCGCGGGCTCGGCTTCACCTACTTGCGTACGGCGTCGTTCGACAAGGCGGCCCAGTCGTACAGGGCCGCGACCGACGCCGACCCGCGCAATGCCGACGGGTGGGCCGGACTGGGCCAGTCGTACCTGGGACTCGGGGACCTTGCGAGCGCCGAAGACGCCTTCAGCAAGGCGCAGTCGATCGACCCCAGCAACCCCTCGCTCAAGCGCGGCCGCGATCTGTTGAACAAGGCCCGCAAGGGCGGTTAGGAGCGCTAAACCCGTTTTTCGTTTGACGATAGTCGTCAACGTAAGTAAACTGCTTCACTCCCGCGCGGCACCTTTCACCGGCGCGGGCTTCGCGCCGAAGCAGCTTCAGGGCGGGCCCCACCCGCGCCGGACATCGGAAGGAGAAAAATGAAAAAGTTCATCTTCATCCTGATTTTCTTCGTCTCCGTGGGTGTGTCCTACGTGATCTGGGACAACTCGCCGGAGTACTTGAAGCAGGGTGGCCCGCTTCTTGTCGTCGGTTTGACACTCCTGTTCCTCGTGTTCACGTTCACGGTCGAGCGCGCGTTCGTGCTCTGGCGCGCGGGCGGCAAGGGCGGCGTGTCGACGTTCATGCGTAACGTCAAGTCCGCGGTCCAGGAAAACGACATCGACCGCGCCGTCGAGGCGTGCCGCAAACAGGGCGGCAGCCTGGGCAACGTGGTGGGCGCAGGCCTCGAGCGCTACAACATGGAACGCACCAAGCTCGACAGCCCCAAGGATTTGCTCGAAGAGACCAAGCACGCCATCGAAGAGGCCACCGCGCTCGAAGCGCCCATTCTGGAGCGTAACCTGAGCGCGCTGTCGA
>DASPGK010000139.1:0-5673 GCA_035620655.1 Candidatus Krumholzibacteriia bacterium | reverse complement strand
GGAAGTCCGCGTCGAACGCTGTTGACGCGACTCGGACCGCTTGTGCTTCTACCAGCTAGCCTTGACGACACCCGGGACTTCACCCTGCAGGGCGAGGTCGCGGAAGCAAATTCGGCAGATGCCGAAGCGGCGCAGGTACGCACGCGAACGACCGCAGCGGTTGCAACGGCTGTACGCGCGCACCTTGAACTTCGGCGGCCGCTTGGTCTGCGCGATCCAGGATTTCTTTGCCACGTTTACCTTTCTAAACGACTCGCCGTCCGCCTAGTTCTTGCGGAACGGCATCTTCATGTGCGTCAGGAGCGCCAACGCCTGCTCGTCGGTTCGCGCCGACGTCACGATCGTGATGTCCATCCCGAAGACCTGCGCGATCTTGTCGTAGTCGATCTCCGGGAAAATGATGTGTTCCTTCACACCCAGCGTGTAGTTACCGCGCCCGTCGAAGCCCTTGGTCGGCACGCCGCGAAAGTCGCGGATGCGCGGGAGCGACAGATTGACCAGCCGGTCGAAAAACTCGTACATGCGCTCGCCGCGCAGCGTCACCTTGCAGCCGATGGGCATGCCCTCGCGCAGCTTGAAGGCCGCGACCGAGATGCGCGCGCGATTCAGCTGCGGCTTCTGCCCGGTGATTAGGCCGAGGTCGCTCATGGCGGCGTCGACCAGCTTGCCGTTGGCAACCGCTTCGCCCACGCCCATGTTGACCACGATCTTCTTCAGATGCGGGACTTCCATCGGGTTGGTGAACCCAAAGTCCTTCTTGAGGGCCGGAACGACTTCCTTGTTATAGAACTCTTTGAGTCTAGCCATTGCTACTCACCCGTGATCATTTCTTCGCACGCCCCGCACACGCGGACCTTCTTGCCGTTGGCGAGCGCGCCTGTGCGCGTGCGCGTCGGCTTTCCGCACTTCGGGCACACCAGCATGACGCTGGAGATGTGGACCGACGCTTCCTTCTCGACGATGCCGCCCGGCTGCTGCGCCGACCGCGGCTTGGTGTGCCGCTTGACCATGCGGATCTTCTCGACGATCACGCGGTCCTTGTCGACCAGCACCTTGATGACTTTTCCGGTCTTGCCCTTGTAGTTGCCGGAAATCACCTTCACCAAATCGTTCTTTACGATGCTTCTCATGGTTCTCCCGCGCTCACAGCACTTCGGGTGCGAGCGAGATGATCTTCATGAACTTCTTCTCGCGAAGTTCGCGCGCCACCGGGCCGAAGATTCGGGTCCCGATGGGCTCCTTGGCGTCGTTGATGATGACGGCCGCGTTCTCGTCGAAACGGATGAACGTCCCGTCCTCGCGGCGCGTCTCCTTCTTGGTGCGAACCACGACCGCCTTGGCCACCTGCCCCTTCTTCACCATTCCCCCCGGGATCGCCATCTTGACCGAAACCGAGATGATGTCGCCGATAGCGGCGCTGTTCTTCTTCGTCGAACCGACCACTTGGATGCATTGCAGACTCTTCGCACCCGAGTTGTCGGCGACCTGAAGCATTGTCCGCATCTTGATCATGGTTTACCTACCGCGTTCCGTTTCTAGAGCGAACGGCTCACTTCGCCCGTTCGAGCACTTCGATCAGCCGCCAGCGCTTGGTCTTGCTCAGGGGGCGCGTCGACATGACGAGCACCTTGTCCCCGATGCCGGCCTTGTTCTCCTCGTCGTGCGCATAGAGCTTGGTGGTGCGCTTGATGTACTTACCGTACTGCGCGTGCTTCACCAGGCGCTCCACCGTCACGACGATGGTCTTGTTCATCTTGTTGCTATGAACGACGCCGACGAAGGTCTTGCGTCCTTCCGGCCTCGTCGCTGTTTTCGTTTCGGTCATCGATATACCTGCTTGCATCCGCGCGAGGGCCTACTTGGCGCTCGTCTGCTTCTGCCGAATGATCGTCTTGGCGCGCGCAATCTGCCTGCGCAACGCGCGCACCTTCATGGGATCGTCGAGCTGGCGCAGCACGTGCTTGAGGCGCAGCCCCGACAGCTCATCGATCAGCGTGTCGTGGTGAGCCTTGAGCTCGTCGACGGTCATGTTTCGCATCTCGAGCGGCTTCATCCCTATTCCTCCACGTTGCGCTGCACGAACTTGGTCTTGCACGGGAGCTTGGACGCCGCCAGCTCGAGCGCGCGGCGAGCGACGTCGGCGGGTACGCCTTCGAGCTCGAACAACACGCGACCCGGCTTCACGACGGCGACCCAGTACTCGGGGTTGCCCTTTCCTTTACCCATGCGCGTCTCGGCCGGCTTCACCGTGACCGGCTTGTCGGGAAACACGCGAATCCACAGCTTGCCCACGCGCTTGATGTGGCGCGTAATCGCGACGCGAGCGGCTTCGATCTGGCGGTTGGTGATCCACTGTGGCTCCATCGCCTTCAAGCCGTACTCGCCGAATGCAATGGTGGCGCCGCGCGTGGCCTGGCCGCCCATGCGGCCGCGCTGCTGCTTCCGGTGCTTTACGCGCTTTGGCATCAACATGGCTAACGTCCTCCCTCGGCCGCTTTGGCGAGGTTCTTTTTGAACTCGTCGGGGAAGATCTCTCCCTTGTAGATCCACACCTTGACGCCCACGCACCCGAAGGTGGTGTGCGCGGTCCAGCGCGCGAAATCGATGTCCGCGCGCAACGTGTGCAGCGGCACGCGACCCTCGTGGTAACCCTCGCGGCGCGCGATCTCGGCGCCGCCCAGGCGGCCCGAGCACTGCACCTTGATGCCCTGCGCGCCCATGCGCATGGCCGACGCGATCGTCTTCTTCATGGCGCGACGGAACGCGACGCGCTGCTGCAACTGCAGCGCGATGTGCTCGGCGACCAGCTGCGCGTTGAGCTCCGGCTTCTTGACGTCCTTGATATTGATCTGGACCTCGCGGCCGCAGCGCTGCTTCAGTTCTTCGCGCAGCTGGTCGACCTCGGAGCCCTTGCGGCCGATCACCATGCCCGGACGCGCGGTATAGATGTTGACGGTCGCCTTACCGCCCGAGCGCTCGATCTCGATGCGAGCGACACCGGCCTTGAACAACCGGCGCTTGACGTAGTTGCGCACCTTGATGTCCTCGTCGAGCCACTTCGAGTACTCCTTCGAGGAGAACCACCGGGAATCCCACGTGCGGTTGATCCCGAGCCGCAGCCCGACCGGATTGGTCTTCTGTCCCATTACTCGGACCTCCGCACTACCGTCGACTCACGCATTCTTTTTCTCCTCCAGGAGGGTCACGGTCACCTTGATGTGGCTGCTGCGCTTGCGAATCCGATAGGCGCGACCCTGCGCGCGCGGGCGAATCCGGTACATCGTGCGCCCCTCGTCGATGAGGATCGACTTGACGACCATGTCTTCCGCCGACACCGAACCGCCGTGCTTGACCACGAGGTTGTGCATCGCGGATTGGATCGTCTTGCGCACCGCCGCCGACGCCGCGCGCTTGGTGAAGCGAAGCGTCGTGAGCGCGCTATCCACCTTCTGCCCTCGCACCATGTCGGCGAGCTGACGCACCTTGCGGGGCGGGTAGCCAACGTGCTTGGAAACTGCGAACGCGTCCATCATGCCGTCCTTGAACGTCGCGAGAGGGCGGGGCTACGCGCCCGGCTTCTTCGCGGCCTTTTCTTCCTTGGTCTTGAAGGTGTGGCCGCGGAACGTCCGCGTCAGCGAAAACTCGCCGACTTTGTGCCCCACCATGTTCTCGGTCACGTAGACCGGGATGAACTGCTTGCCGTTGTGAACCGCGAGCGTGTGGCCCACCATCTCGGGCGAAATCGTCGAACGACGCGCCCAGGTCTTGACCACGCGCTTCTCGCCCGTCTGATTGAGCGACGTTATCCTGCCCAGCAGGTTCTCGTCGATGTACGGGCCCTTCTTTGTGCTTCTCGGCATGTCCGACCCTTACTTTCCTTCGGTCAACTTGTTCACGCGACGACGAACGATCAGTCGCGAGCTCGGTTTCTTCCGCTTGCGCGTCTTGCGGCCGTCGGGGAGGCCCCACGGACTGCAGCCCGGGCGACCGCCGCTCGACTTGCCCTCGCCGCCGCCCAACGGGTGATCGACGGGGTTCATCGCGACGCCGCGCACCTGCGGACGCTTGCCCAGCCACCGCGTGCGGCCGGCCTTGCCGGAGACTACGTTCTCGTGGTCGAGATTCCCGACCTGGCCCACGCTCGCGTAGCACTCCTTGCGCACCATCCGCATCTCGCCGGACGGCAAACGCAGCGTCGCGTAGTCGCCCTCCTTCGCCATCAACTGCGCGAAGGATCCGGCCGAGCGCACCATCTGTCCGCCCTTGCCGGCCACGAGCTCGACATTGTGCACCATGGTGCCGACCGGCACCTTCTCGAGCGGGAGTGCGTTGCCCGGCTTGATGTCGGCTTCGGGACCCGCGACGATCCGGTCGCCCACCTTGAGGTCGTTGGGCGCGATGATGTAGCTCTTCTCGCCGTCCGCGTAGTGGACGAGCGCGATGCGCGAGGTGCGATTCGGATCGTACTCGATCGCCACCACCGACGCCGGAATCCCGCGCTTCTTGCGCTTGAAATCGACGACGCGGTAAAGGCGCTTGTGGCCGCCGCCGCGGCGACGCGAGGTCTGGCGCCCCACGTTATTGCGGCCGCCGGTCTTGCCGAGCGACTCGGTCAGCGACTTCTCCGGCGTCGACTTCGTGATTTCCGCGAAGTCGGAGACGGTGCGGTAGCGCAGCGTCGGCGTGATCGGATTGAACTTCTTGATACCCATCGCGATCCTTCCCTAGACGAGGTCGAAGGCCTCGATGTTCTGACCCTCGGCCAGCGTCACGTACGCTTTCTTCCACGACGAACGCAATCCGCTGTAGCGACCGGAGCGGTTCATCGCGACCGATTTCTTGCCGCCGTATACGGCGGTGCGCACGTCCTTGACCTTCACGTTGAACATCTTCTCCACCGCTTCCTTGATCTCGCGCTTGTTGGCCTTGCGGTTGACGCGAAACACGTAGCGGTTCTTGAGCTCTTTCATCTCGGCGCCCTTTTCGGTGAGCATGGGGCGCTCGATCACGAAACGAATGTCGCGCTCTCTCATGACGCGTACACCTCTTCCATGCGGCGCAGCGCGTCGGTGGTGACGACGATCTTGTCGGCCCACACGACGTCGTAGGTATTGACCTTGTCGGCCGCGGTCAAGCGCACGCCGGCCACATTGCGGGCCGACTTCAAGGTTGCCTCGCTGGCCTTGTCGAGCACGACCAGCGTCTTCTTGCGCGGGTAGGCTTCCATGTTCTTCAACACGGCCGCGAAAGTCTTGGTCTTGGGCGCGTCGAACGCGAGCGACTTGATCACCAACACGTTGCCCTCGAGGGCGCGGCTGGTCAGCGACGACTTGAGCGCCACGCGCTTGACCTTCTTGTTGAGTTTCAAGCGGTGGTCGCGCGGGTGCGGTCCGAACACGGTGCCGCCGCCGCGCCACAGCGGCGAGCGAATGGTGCCGGCACGCGCACGGCCGGTTCCCTTCTGCTTCCAGGGCTTCTTGCCGCCGCCGCTCACGTCCGAGCGCTCCTTCGTGTTGACGGTTCCCTGCCGCTGGTTCGCGAGGTACGCGACCACGGCCTCGTGCACGGCGAACAGGTTGACCTCGACCTCGAAGATGCTCTTCGGGAGGTCGACCGTGCCCGCGCGCGATCCGTCTTTTTCGAAGCAATTTGCCTTCGCCATATTGACCCCTG
>DASPGK010000138.1:0-6430 GCA_035620655.1 Candidatus Krumholzibacteriia bacterium | reverse complement strand
CCCGCGCGGCGCGGAGTGCGGAAGGGTACTGTCACATGAAGCAAGGCATCGCGTTCGTTCTCGCGTGCACAGCTCTCCTCGCCGCCTGCGCATCCGACGAAATCGGAGGCATGGCGGCGGAAAATCAACCCCCCACGGTTTGGATCGCGGCGGCGCCTCCCGAAGGCTCGACCGCCAGCTACTCGGTCAAGATCTATTGGGGCGGATGGGACCCCGACGGCGAGATCTCTCACTACGAGTACTTCATCACCGATAACGTGAGGGGCTCGTTCATCCCCGCGGACACGGTGGACGCGGACTGGAACCCGGTGCTGTCCAACGACTCCACATTCACATTTTCCGCCGATTCGCTCGCGGAGCCCGGCCCCGGGCAGCAGGCGGCGGTGTTCACGCGGTCTCACACGTTCTTTATTCGGGCCGTCGATCGCGAGGGGCTCCGGTCGCGCGAGCCCGCGTACCGTTCGTTTACCGCGCGCACGATCTCGCCCGAGGTCACCATCGACACGCCGCGCCAGGCCCTGGGACTGACGCCGTCGGAGCTTCCTCCCATCGCCACCTATCAGTGGACCGCGGTTGACTACATCGACGACATGATCACGCGCCAGCAGCCGGAGTCCGTGCAATGGGCCCTCGAGAGCACCGTCAACCACAGCGCCAGCTTCACCGCCACGCTCGATTACTTGCGCAGCCCGGCCTCGGCGGCGTCGTGGTACCCGTGGATCTATTACCGGGCTCCCCAAGACAGCGGTAAGTCGTGGACCACTCCACCGATGGAGTTCGGCGACTACGTGTTCGCGATTCGCGCCAAGGACGAGGCCGGTGCGGTGACGCCCGTGCTCGACGAGCGCCGGAACGCGCGTCGCATCAAGGTATCGCGTCGGACGACCGGCCCGCGGCTCGTCGTCAGCAATCAGTACGTGGGCAGCGTGGTAGCTTCAACGTGCGACTACCCGCTGACCATCCTCGACATGGTCGCCGGCGTAGGCATGGCGTTCACTCTGAGCGCGTGCGCAGACGACTACGGCGGCACCGTGTCGGGGTATCGTTACGGCTGGGATATCCTCGATCTAACCGATCCGGACCAGTGGGAGACGGACTACACGCCGTTCGTGGGTTCGCTCGCCGAGATCCCGGCCCGTTCCTTCAACTTCGGCACCCATACCTTCACGGCCGAGGTGATCGACAACTCGGGCTTCTGCTCGCGCATCGAAGTGAAGGTGAACATCGTCCGCTTCAGCGGCGAGCGTAACCTGTTGCTCGTCGACGACTACGGCGCCGATGAGAACCCCGGATTCTCGGGATTCGACCTGACCAACGGGAGCGTGCCCAACGACGCCGAGCACGACGCCTTCTGGCGCGACATGGTATCGAACGTGGCCGACTTCGACCCTTCGCGCGACGTGATTTCGGTCAGCGCCGAGCGCGAGATCCCGCTCACCACGCTGGCGGCGTACAAGGCCATCGTGTGGAGCGTGTTCAGCGATCTGACCACCACCAACGTCGCTCGCCTGCCGCTCCTATACCAGTACATCCAATTCCGCGGCACGCAGGCGCAGTCGGGGACCTCGGCGTGCAACGCCGGTGCCGGGGTGTCGGGCAAGGTCGTGCCCAATGCCTTGGCACTCGCGATGCAGGCGGGCGCCCACGTGCTGATCGCGGGTCAGCAGCCGGTTCAGAACGTGCTGCCGCGCCGCTCGGATCTCCTGGTGCGTTGGCCGATGATACCGCTCTACGAGACCGAGGATCCGCAGACCGGCGCCCCCGACGTGTCCGACCCGCCGGGTGAGAACGGATTCGCGTACAAGGATCTGTGCCTGGAGGCGATCGATTACGGCTACCTCCCGACATCGCGCGCGCGCTTGCCGGGATCCGGAAGCACGCGGCGCTATTGCCCGGTGAGTCCCGTCTATCGGCAGCCGGGCTCGGCGTCCACCCGCGACGACACGATGCGCGAAGCGCAGCCGCTCGACCCCGGCTTCCCGCCGCTGCGCCTGCGACCCGAGGTCGCGGGAGCGGGGCGCGTGTACGCGCCCGAGTCGCAGGGCATCGACGCCGAGGTGTACAATCCGTCGTACTTCCGCACCGGGCTGGCGTGCCAGTACGTGCCGGAGCCGCGTCCGTGTTTCGAGCCGATCTACGGGCTCGTCAGCCGGGACACCAACGAGCGGACCTACTTGCAGCCGATCGCGTTCTGGACCAGCGTGTACGGCGACGTGGTGGCACAGGATATCCCGGGCGCGGTGGCCGCGCGCAGCGCGGTCTTCGGCTTCCCGCCGGTCTACTTCAACCCGCACGAAGTGAAGCCGGCCATTGAGTACATTCTGTTCGACGAGTGGCAGCTCCCGCGGATCGCGGGCGAGGTCTCGGGCTCGCGGTAGCGAGCCCGGAATCCCGGGGGTGCGCCAGCTTCGGTTGCGTGGTATACTGCGCGCGGTCTTCGTTTCGACTTCGACATAATAGGGCCCTGCTTGTCTTCCGCCTGTTGCCCCTGTTCCAAACTCAAGCGACAGCCGGCGAGCGGGCCCTACTTTTTTCCCCTCTGCGCCAGGCCCCCAAAGACACGACTAATTGACCGTCTAGCAGCCGGTTAAGCCGCCCCCATCCATCCGTCGGCGTTTCCCGCCGCAAGCCTCCACAGGGCCTCCCATCTTGCCATTTCGAGACTGTATGTGATACAATAAGTCACAACCGTAAGCTCCAAGCATCACTAGCGTTAGCATCAAGGAGTGGGAGTATGAGAAAGTTCGTGTGGACGTTCGCCCTGTCGCTGCTGATCGCAGCGCCCGCCTTCGCGGACGCCGTTTACTACGCGCCTCAGGTGACGGGGAAGAAGGAACGCAAGTTCCTCCGTCACTATTTGTATATCAAAAACCTCGACGGGGATAAGAAGGCCGTCTACGACGAGTACGGCTACACGGCCCATCGCGTCCGCTTGAACGAGTACGGACGTGTGAAAGAGAAGTGGACGTACTACGAGCGCGGACTCGTCTTCGTGTTCGACCAGTGCAACGAGCTGCTCGAGACGCACGAGATCGAACCCGAGAAGCGGCGCACGTGGCAGTACCAGCGCGACGTCGCGGGGTACGACGAAGACGTCTGTTGCGACGACGAATAAATCGCGTGCGGCGATGACTGCCCGTTCGGTCCGCGACTGGACGGGTTGGGACAAGGGGGCCTCCTCCAACAATCGGGCCCCCTTGTTTTTTTTGCTACTATGCACCCCATGCCGACACTGGTGATTGCGGGCGCCCGGGTGTGGACCGACGACGGCGCGGGATCGATTCGCTTCGAGCCGCGCTCGATCTGGATCCGTGACGGGCGCATCGTCGAAGTCCTCCCGGGTGTCGCGGCCCCGCAGCCCGGCGCGCGTCCCGACCTCCACGTCTTCGACGCGACCGGGAAATTCGTGGGCCCGGCCTTCGTCGATGCGCACTTCCACCTGATCGCGCTCGCGAACAAGGCGCTGCGCGTCGACCTGAGCGCCGCCACAGACGCACGTGATGTAGCCCGTCGCTTGGCCGGCGCGGGTGGCGCCGAGGCGGGGCCCCCGCGTCCTCGGACGCGGGGTGGCGAGGCGACAGGACCCGCGGCGAGCAGAGATGCCATCGTCGGGGTCGACTTCGACGAGAGCGAGTGGCGGGACGCGACCCTGCCCACGCGCGCCGACTTGAACGCCGTCAGCGGGACCCGGCTGGTCTACGCGCGGCGCGTGTGCTGCCACGTCGGTGTCGCCAACGACGCGTTGCTGCGGTTGCTCGAGCCGCGTGTTGCCGAGCGCTTCGTCGACCGCGAGAGCGGCCGCATCACCGAGGATGCCGTGTTCGAGGCCAACCGGCTCACGCGCCCGCCCGACGACGCGGTGGCCGCCGCGATGGACGGCGCCATCGCCCACCTGCACTCGCTCGGGATCACCGCCATCCACGACATCGTCGATCCCGACACCATCGAGGTTTACGGGGCGGGGCTGCGCGCGTCGCGACGCCCGCTGCGCATCGACGCCTACCTGCACCTTCCCGCGCGGGACTTCGAGCCCGCGCGCGCCCGCTTCGACGCCATTGACCCCCGGCGCGCGCGCGCGGTCGGCATCAAGATATTCTCCGACGGGTCGATGGGCGCGCGCACAGCCGCGCTCCACGAGCCGTATGCGGACGCGCAGACGACGGGCGATCTCCTGGTGGATCGGCGCGCGCTGGCGGCCGAGCTAGCCGCGTGCGCGCGCGGCGGGTTCGCGTGCGCGGTCCACGCCATCGGGGACCGGGCCTTTTCGACCGTACTGGATGCGATCGCGGACTCTCCCGGCGCGCGGGTCCGGATCGAGCACGCGGAAGTGATTCGCGAGGCGGAGATCGAGCGGGCCGCGCGCGCCGGGATTCCGCTCGTGATGCAGCCCAACTTCGTGCGCAATTGGGGCGGCGAAGGCGGTCTGTACGAGCGCCGACTGGGCCGCCAGCGCTGGGAACGCAACAACCCCTTCGCGACCTTGTTGCGCGCGGGCGCGCGGGTCGTGTTCAGCTCCGACGGCATGCCGGCGGGGCCCTTGTACGGTCTCAAGGGGGCGACACACCACGCGGTTGAGCGCGAGCGCGTCGGTGCTGTGGACGCGTTCCGGCGCTACACGACGGCGGCGTCCATGCTCTGGAACGCGAACGAGGGCGGGCCCACAATCGAAGCCGGGGCGCCCGCCGACCTCCTGGTTCTCTCCGGAAACCCGCTTTTTTCGGACACCGATCGGCTTGGTGTCGAGGGCACCTTCGCCGAAGGCGTCGAGGTCTATCGGTCACCCGCCGCGGACCCACCGCGTCACTCGAAGGGTGCTCGCTAACTCGCACCCATGGCGTGGGTTGCGGACGCCTGTCGGCGTCATCCTGCGTTCTTGACACCCCCTCGTACCATCCCTTAGCTTTAGTCCTGACAGCGGGTTACTGCGGTGGGTGCGGGGACGGGCCGCGCGCACGACCGAGTCGCTTTTTTTCTTCATCACAAGAGGAGAGTTCCATGGCGCACGCGACTGGGGCCGGAACGGACATCCATGTCGAGCCCAAGAAGGTGCTCGAGACCATCGGCCGCCACATGCTGGTCGACGGGTTTCCGATCGTCGTCGATCTCGAAAACAGCGAGGGCATTCGGCTGCGCGACAAGGCGGACGGCCGCACCTACCTCGACTTCTTCCAATTCTTCGCGTCGCTGCCGATCGGGATCAATCATCCCAAGCTGACCGACCCCGCGTTCCGCGAGCGCCTGGGTGCCCTCGCGGTCAACAAGCCGTCGAACTCCGATTTCTATAGCCAACAGATGGCCGAGTTCGTGGAAGCGATGGATCGCTTCGCGATTCCCAAAGAGCTGCCGCACATGTTCCTGATCGAAGGCGGTGCGCTCGGCATCGAGAACGCGCTCAAGGCGGCCTTCGACTGGAAGGTGCAGAAGAACTACAAGCGTGGGGCCACCAAAGACATCGGCCAGCAGGTGATTCACTTCCGCGAAGCCTTCCACGGTCGCACCGGCTACACCATGTCTCTGACCAACACCGACCCGGTCAAGATCAAGCACTACCCGAAGTTCGACTGGCCGCGCGTCGTCAATCCCAAGGTCACCTTCCCGCTCGAGCGCCACCTGGAGCAGGTCGTGGCCTTCGAGGAACAGGCCAAGAAAGAAATCAAGGAAGCGATCCGCGTCCACGGCGACGACATCGCGGCGCTCATCATCGAGTCGATCCAGGGCGAAGGCGGCGACAATCATTTCCGCCCCGAGTTCTTCCGCTTCTTGCGCGAGGTCACCCTCGAGCACGACATCATGTTCATCGTCGACGAAGTCCAGTCGGGCGTGGGCATCACGGGCAAGTTCTGGGGCTACGAGCACAACGGCATCGTCCCCGACATGATCACCTTCGGAAAGAAGCTCCAGGTGTGCGGGTTCTTGTGCTCGACGCGCATCGACGAAGTCGACAGCGTCTTCAAGGTGCCAAGCCGCATCAACTCCACCTGGGGCGGAAATCTGGTCGACATGGTGCGCGCCACGCGCTACCTGCAGGTCATCGAGGAGGAGGGGCTGGTCGAGAACTCGCGCGTGGTCGGCGATTATCTCCTGGGCAAGCTCCACGAACTGCGCGACAAGTACGCCGGCAAGGTGACGAACACGCGCGGACGGGGCGTCATGAACGCTTTCGACCTGCCCGACCCCGAGACGCGCTCCAAGTACCTCGCCAAGGCCAAGGAGAACGGAGTGCTCATGGTGGGTTGCGGGACGCGGTCGGTTCGCTTCCGCCCGCCGCTCAATCTCAAGAAGTCCGAAGTCGACGAGGGCGTCGCCATCATCGACCGCTCGCTGGGACAGGTGCTTTAGCAGGACGCTGCCATGAGGTAGAGGCCGATGCGACCGATCCCTCGAACGCGATTTCTGCGGCGCGAATACGATACGATACTGCGATCTCTCG
>DASPGK010000137.1:0-3341 GCA_035620655.1 Candidatus Krumholzibacteriia bacterium | reverse complement strand
CCTGATATTCTCCGTCTTGCTGACGGAGGCCGTGGTTCCGCTCGGGGGTCTGTCGCCCGCGGTCGTGGCGGTGACGCTCGGCGGCGGCGTGCTCCTTACCGCGGTGAGCGTCGGCGTGGTCGAATCGATGCAAGCCCGACTGCCGTTTCGCCGCGTGCCGATGCTCCTGACGACGGCGTTCTTGCTTTGCCTCTTTGCGCTCATGATCGCGTGGGAACGGAGTCCGCAGTGAACGACGTCCACAACCTCCTCGTCGGGGTCGCCATGGGGCTGAACTTGATCGGCCTGGCCAGCAGCCGACTGACGTCGCTCATCCGGGCGGCGGCCGTTCAGGGGATGGTGCTCGGAGTGCTCCCGCTGCTGCTCGGCCATGGGGCGAATTGGTGGGTCATTCTGATCGCGGCGGCGACCGTGGCCGTGAAGGGATTCCTGATACCGGGGCTGTTGCGCAAGGCACTTCGCTCGGCCCACATCGACCGCGAAGTACAACCCCTCATTCCATTCGTCCCCTCGCTCTTGCTCGGGGCGGCGGCGACCGTTGGAGCCGTGGCACTCGGCGGCGTACTGCCGCTGCGAGCCGAGCACGCGCACTCGCTGATCGTCCCGGGCGCCTTCGCGACCGTCGTGTCCGGCTTTCTGCTCTTGATGGGGCGCGCCAAGGCGATCGCGCAGGTCTGCGGCTATCTCATGCTCGAGAACGGCATCTACATGTTCGGTCTTCTGCTCATCGGCTCGACGCCGATCATGGTCGAAGCCGGGATCCTGCTCGACCTCACCGTCGCGGTATTCGTGGTCGGCATCATCGTGGATCGAATCCAGCGCGAGTTTGATACGCTCGACACCCGTCGTCTCACGGCGTTGCGCGAATGATCGAGATCGCCCTCATCGTCACACCGCTGCTGTTGGCGGCGATCGCGGTGGCTTGGCCATCGCAGCGAACGCGACCGTGGCTCCTCCCGGCCGCCGGAGCGGTTCACACGTCGCTCACGTTGACCCTGCTGCTGCGGCCGCCCTCGGAACCCGTCGGCGCGTGGCTCGGATTCGACGAGCTGGCGCGGGCCGTGTTGCCGATGGTTTCGATCTTGTTCCTGGTGTGCTCGATCTACGCCGTCGCGTATCTGCGGATTCGAGCGGACCAATCCAACCGTCTCTTCGTCACGATGCTGCTCTCGCTGCACGCTCTGTTCAGTTTCGCACTGCAAGCGCGACACCTCGGTTTGCTCTGGATCGGGGTCGAGGCCGCCACGCTGTTGACGGTTCCCCTGCTGCACTTCAACAACACCGCGCGCGCCATCGAAGCGACTTGGAAATACCTGATCGTCGGCGGGACGGGGATCGCGCTTTCATTGCTCGGCTCGTTTTGCCTCGGCTACGCGTCGCTGCACGGCGGAGGAAGCGGCGACCTCACGTTCGCGGGTCTGACGAGCCAGGGACCGGCGCTGTCGCGCCCGTGGCTCGTGGCCGCGTGGGTGCTGCTGCTTGCGGGTTACGGCACCAAGATGGGACTCGCGCCGATGCACACCTGGAAGCCCGATGCGTACGGAGAGGCGCCGGGCATCGTCGGGGCCATTCTCGCCGGCGGTGCGACGACGGTAGCGTTCGTCGCCGTGCTGCGCGTCAAGCAGGTGGTGGACGCCGCGGGCGCGGGACCGATGGCGGAGCGAACGCTGCTCGCCTTCGGGTTGTTTTCGATGGTGGTGGCGGCGTTGTTCCTCCTTGGCACGCGGGACTTCAAGCGCATGCTTGCCTACTCCAGCGTCGAGCACATGGGGATTCTCGCGGTGGGAGCGGCATTCGGGGCTGCGGGCCTGTCGGCCGCCTTGTTCCACGTATGGAACAACGGGCTGACCAAGGGAGCGCTGTTCCTGAGCGCCGGCAACATTCGTCGCGCCGCGCGCGCGCGGACCGTCGACACGGTGTCGGGGATGGCGTGGTGCTCGCCCATTTCCGCGCGACTGCTGATCGTGGGATTGCTAGCCGTCACCGCCATCCCGCCGTTCGGGCCCTTCTTCAGCGAACTGCGCGTCGTGGGGGCCGGACTGGCAACGGGTCACGGGGGTGCGGTCGCGGTGTTCGTGATCTGTGTCTTGCTGGCGTTCCTGGGTCTTACGCGATTGATGTTCGCCATCGTGGACGGGCGCCCGCGCGGGCCCGCGCGCGAAGAACGCCGCGCCAGCGGGAGGGAGACAGCGGGTGTCGTCGTCCCTCCGCTCTTGTTCCTTTGCCTTTCGCTGTGGCTGGGTCTCGCCGCGCCCTCGTTGCTGCAACAGTCGTGGCACGCGGCGGCAACGTTCCTCCATCCGCTCCGATGAATACGTCGCGCGAATTCGCCGTGTTGAGAAACGGCATGAGCCTCCCGTGGAGGGACGTGCCGGAGTGGAGCGCGGACGATTTCGTGTCCGCGCTCGGCGCCCAGTTGAACGCCGGCGCGCGCCTGTGCGCGCTGTTCGGCGTGCCCGAGGGCGAGGACACGCACATGGTGGCCGTGGTCGCTTTCGACGATGGCGGCACGCTGGCGGTCGGACGGAGCGCGCCGATCCGGGGTCGGTACCACGCGCTGACACCGCGATACCCGCAGGCGCACCTGTTCGAGCGCGAATTGTGGGAGACGCACGGCCTCGTCCCCGACGGTCACCCATGGCTCAAACCGGTGCGCGTCGAAACGGGCGCGGGTCCCGCGGCCATTGATTTCTTCAAAGTCGATGGGGGCGAGGTCCACGAAGTCGGGGTCGGCCCCGTGCACGCCGGCATCATCGAACCGGGACATTTCCGATTTCAATGCCACGGCGAAGAGGTGCTCTACCTCGAAATCGCGCTGGGATTCCAGCACCGCGGGATCGAAGCGGCGCTCGCGGGCGGACCGCACCGGGCGACGATGAGCCAAATGGAGACCATCGCGGGGGACACGACGATCGCCCACGCGACCGCCCATGCGATGGTGCTCGAGGCGCTCGCAAAGGTGGAAGCGCCGTTACGCGCGCAGTGGATTCGCGCGATCGCGCTCGAGTTGGAGCGCTTGGCCAACCACACCGGAGACCTCGGTGCGTTGGCCAACGACGTTGCATTCTTGCCGACGTCCGCCGCGTGTGGTCGCATCCGCGGCGACTTTCTCAATCTCACCGCGACGCTGTGCGGTAATCGGTTCGGACGCGGGCTGGTGCATCCGGGCGGGTGTCGATTAGACCTCGAGTCGGATCGGGCGGCGCGCGTGTGGGATCAATTGCGCATCGCCCTGGCCGAGGCGGATGAAGCCGTATCCTGGCTTTGGGAGTCGAACTCGACGCGCACGCGCTTCGAAGGCGTCGGTGTCGTGACGAGCGAACAGGCGGAATCGTTGGGAT
>DASPGK010000136.1:0-10123 GCA_035620655.1 Candidatus Krumholzibacteriia bacterium | reverse complement strand
CACCACTGTCGGCGTAGAGCGCGGGGACGCCCTTCTTGGCGAAGGGGAAGTGGTCCGAGCGGTAGTAGTAACCCTTCTCGGGCTCGCTGTCGGGCGCGATGCGGCGGTTCATGGTCAGAATCGCGTCGGCCAGGGTCTGCTCGAGGTCCGACTGGCCCCAGCCCACGACGATCATGTCTTCGGTGCGGCCCCAGATGTTCAACCCGTCGATGTTGATCTCCGCGATCGTCTTCTCCAGCGGGTACAACGGATGGTTGGTGTAGTGGGTCGCACCGAGCAGCCCGCTTTCTTCGCCGGTGGTGAAGATGAACAGCACCGAGCGCCCGAGCGGGCGGCCGTGCGACGCGAAGGCGCGCGCGATCTCCATGACGCCCGCCACACCCGACGCGTTGTCGAGGGCGCCGTTGTAGATGGAATCGTTATCGGCGGCCTTGCCGACCCCCAGGTGATCCCAGTGCGCGGTGTAGACGATCCACTCGTCGGCGGTCTGGCCCGATCCCTTGACGCTCGCAACCACGTTGCTCGATTCGATGGTGCGCGAGCGCGTCTTGATGTCGACGGAGGCGAGACGCCCGAGGGAAACGGGCTGGAACTCGCGCGCGGCCGCCGATTTCTTGTCGTCGTCGAAGGACCGCCCCGCGGCCATGAATAAATCGCGGGCGGCGTCTTCGGAGATCCACGACTCGAAGGCGCAGCGCGACGCACCCTGGTCGGTCCGCACGACGTCGAACTGTTCGCCCGACCAACTGTTCTCGACCACCGCCCACGGGTAACCGGCGTCCACGGTGTTGTGCACGAGGATCGCGCCCGTCGCGCCCACGGCCGCGGCCTGCTCGAACTTGTAGGTCCAGCGGCCGTAGTAGGTCATGGCCTTGCCGCCGAAGAGGGATGCGTCCGCCATCGGGGGATCGTTGACCAGGATCACGATCACCTTGCCGCGCACGTCGGTCTTGAAGTCGTTCCACTGGTACTCGGGCGCATCCACACCGTAGCCCACGAACACCAACTCGGCGTCGCGCACCGACGTCGCCGGTTTCTGCTGCACGGTCCAGCCGACGAACTCCTTGCCGGCCGCGTAGCGCTTCTCGCTCTGGCCGTCCTTGTTGCGCACGACCAGCGCCGGTGAGTTCGTCACCTCGAAGCCGTACATGGGGACCTTCTGGGTGTAGCTGCCGTCGGGGTTGCCGGGCGCACATCCTGCCTTCTCGAGCTGGTCGGTCAAATAGGCGACCGTCAATTGCTCGCCGCGCGACCCCGGCGCGCGCCCCTCGAGCTCGTCGGAAGCGAGGTACTTCACGTGCGCGAGCATGCGGTCGGCCGAGACCGATCCGTCGCGCGCGGACGCCGCCAGTGCCACGGCCGCGACGACCGCGCACGCGATCGCGACGCGCGAAGAGGTGAGTATCGAGTGCACGCGGGAGGACATGAGGATCTCCTTTCGATTCCTGTCTAGCTCGTCAATTGTACTCTCATTCGCCGGGTCGCGATGGGTAACACGATGGCGGTCATCGCGAGCAGTACGATCACGTTGCGCATGGGGAAGGGCGCGGCGGCGCCCAACGCGGTCATCTCGCCGATGGCGTCCATGGCCTGTCCGGTGGGGAGAAAGAGCGCCACGGCGCGCATTGCCCCCGGCACGATCTCGAGCGGCCACCAGCACCCGCCCAGGGCCGCCATCATCAGGCCGGAGATCACCCCGGCCGCTCCCGCCTTCTCGCTCGACTTGAAACAGGTCCCGAGCAGGAGCCCGAGCGCGGTGGCGGCCAGCATATAGGCCGCGATCACGACTGCGAAGTGCGCGGGATTGATCGCCAGGCGCACGCCCAGCACCAACGCGCCCATGCCGAGGATGACGGCCACCTGCATGGTCGCCCACACCAGTCGTGCGGCGACGTTCCCGGCGAGGATCTCACGCGTGCGTACCGGGCTCATCGTGATGCGCTTCGTCTTTCCGGTGTTCAAGTCGTCGACCCACAGGACCATGAAGAAGGTGGTGAGCTGGAACATGATGAACATCACCAGCATCGCGGGGAGCGTGTGCTCCTTGCCGGAGACGATGCGCGGGGCCGCGCCCAGCGTGGACGCGTGCACGGCCAAAGGACCGGTGCTTTCCAGCGCGACGGCCGCGTCCGCGCGCCCGCGAAGATCGCCGGCGCGAAACGCGAACACGACCATCGCCTCGCGCACGGACGCGCTCACACCCATCGCGCGAATGTCGGTCTCGTCCTTCTTGACCACGCGCGCGGTAGCCCCGCGCCCGTCGAGCATGCGGTCGATGAGGCTGTCGGGCAGCTGCACGCGGATCCCGCCCTCGCCTACCTCGAGGCCGCGTCGTTCGAGGAGGGTTGTGAACGCGTCGCGCACGACGGGGGGATTCGTACCCGCCTCGAGGGTGACGCGGGTGGGCGCGGGCGGCTCGTTGCCGCCGAACATCGCCCCGAAGATGGCCGCCATCACGATGGGTGCGATCAGCGACCACACCACCGCCTCCTTGTCGCGCAGGGCGAGGGTCAACTCGAGCTTGGCGATGGTCCACGCGTTGGAAGAACGCATCAGCGGATCCTCTTGCGCGAGAGCAGGACCGCCATCGTCAGTACCGTCAGGCTCATCGCAAACAGCAGCGGGAGCGAAATGGTGACATCGCGGCCCGTGAGGGCGCGCGTCAGTCCCAGGTTGGCCATGCCGGTCGGGACCCATTTCACGGCCGAAAGGAAGCTCGCAGGCATGAACTCGGCGGGGAAGAAGCCGCCGCCCAGAATCGAGAGGAAGACCATCGCGGTGGATGCGATCGCGGAGGCGGCGCGCGGCGAGCGCGACAGCGCGTAGAGCAGCCCGTTCCAACCCGCGATGAAGATCACCATCGCGACCAGGATCAGGTTGGCGGACGCGACACCGCGCAGCGGGATCCTCCAGATCACCGCGCCCAAGGTGAGCGACACGATGCCGATCAGGTAGAGAAACGACAGCGCGAACACCCGCTGCTCGATCGCGATGCGCCAGGGCGCGACGGGTGCGGTCACCAGCCGATCGGTCACGTGGCGCGTGCGATCCAGGATGAAGCGGTGCTCGAGGTGGAGCGAGAGCGACAAGAGCCCGAACATGATGAGCCCGGGAAAGAACAGCGCCGCCGTGCTGAAGCCCGATGCTTCCTTGGCTTCCTCGTCGACCACGATGACGTCGATCTGGCGCAGGGACGACAGGCCTTGCGTGCGCCGGCCGGCCGCGAAGAAGGCGTTCGACAAGCTCGCGACCTCTTCCGATGACGGCGCGGTCGGCTGGTCGAGCATATTGCGCGCCGAACGCAGCGGCGCGCTGAACTGGCCCAGCAACTCGTTGCCGATCGTCACCATGCCCCCCAGGATCCCCTCCGCGATCTGCGGTCCGATGGTGTGGCGCGGGTTGCGGTACAGGAGCAAGGTGTCGGGCTCCGATCGCAGCATCTTGTCGGCGAACCCGTCCGGCACGACGATGGCCGCCGACGCGGTCTCGTCCTCGAAGAGCGCTTCGACTTCGGTCAAGTCGCGCGCCTCGACGAGCGTCACCATCCCGGCCACCGGTCCCTGCGCGAGCGACGTCTTCACCAGTCCCGACACCAGCGAGCTGTCCTGGTCGACGATCGCGATGCCGACCTTGGGCATGCCGCCGTCACCGCCGCCGAAGGCGAGCGTATAGATGGTCATGAACGCGAAGGGGAGCGCCATCCACAACAGCGCCGACCCCGGTCGCTTGAGAACCCGCTGCCAGTACATGCGGAACAGGTGCATGGCGTGCTACCCGCGCTCGACGATGGTGCCGGCCTGGCCCGCGACGATGCGCTCGATCTCTTCGAGCGACCCGATGGCGGCGCGCCGGCCCGTCTCTTCGACGAAGGCGATGGCGGCTTCGACCTTGGGGCCCATCGAGCCCGCCGCAAAGCGAAGCGCGCGCAGTTCCGCGGGTGTGGTGTTCCGCAGGAGACGGTGCTTCGACGTCCCCCAATCGGCGTACACGCCGGTGACGTCGGTCGCCATCACGAACAAGTCGGCGCCCACTTCGCGCGCGAGCACCGCACTCGCGCGGTCCTTGTCGATCACGACTTCGGCGCCGGTGAGCGTCCCGTCGGGACGGTACAGGGTCGGGATGCCGCCGCCGCCGGCGCAAATCACGATGGTGTGGTGCTCGAGCAGCCACTTGATGGGGCGCATCTCGAAGATGCGCTTGGGCAGCGGCGAAGGCACCACACGGCGCCAGCCGGCGCCGTCTTCGGCGACCGTCCAGCCTTTCTCGGTCGAGAGCATTGCCGCTTGGTCCTTGGTGTACATCGGCCCGATCGGTTTGGTCGGATTCTGGAACGCGGGGTCGGCGGGGTCGACCTCGACCATGGTCAGCATGGTCGCGAACGGCCGCTCGAAGGGAACCAGGTTGCCCAGCTCCTGCTCGATCATATAGCCGATCATGCCCTCGGTCTCCGCACCCAGCACGTCGAGCGGGGTGTGCTGTCCGCTGGCCGCCGCCTGCAGCGCGAGCAATCCCACTTGCGGCCCGTTGCCGTGCGAGATGACGAGGTCGTTGTCGGCGGTGACGGGAGCGATCGCGCGCGCGGCGATGCGCACGTTCTCGCGCTGGTTGGCGACCGTCATCGGCTCGCCGCGCTTCAACAGGGCGTTCCCTCCCAGCGCGATTACGATGCGGCGACGGGCCATGGATCTAGTCGCCGAGGGTGGCGACCAGGATCGCCTTGATGGTGTGCAACCGGTTCTCGGCCTGGTCGAACACGATCGACGCCGGCGACTCGAACACCTCTTCGGTCACTTCGAGACCGTCCAGACCGTATTGCTGGAAGATCGACTCGCCCACCTTGGTATCGCGATTGTGGAACGCGGGCAGGCAGTGGAGGAACTTCGCGCGGGCGTTTCCGGTCGCCTCCATGAGCGCGCGATTGACTTGGTACGGTTGCATGAGCCGGATGCGCTCGCTCCACTTCGACTCGGGCTCGCCCATCGAGACCCACACGTCGGTGTAGAGATAATCCGCGCCGCGAACCGCGGCGCGCGCGTCGTCGGTAAGTGTGATACGTGCGCCGCTCTCGTGGGCGAGTTTCCGGCACGTTTCGAGCAGAGACTCGAGCGGCCAGCATTCCTTCGGGCCCGCAAGACGCACGTCCATACCCAGGATCGCAGCGCCCGCCAAGAGCGAGTTGGACACATTGTTGCGCGTGTCGCCCAGATAGCAGAACGAGATCTTTTCGACCGGCCGGTCGCAGTGCTCCATCATGGTCAGCACGTCGGCCAGCATCTGGGTGGGATGGTAGTCGTCGGTGAGCCCGTTGTAGACGGGCACACCCGCATGCGCCGCCAGCGCTTCGACGATGTCCTGCCCGTAGCCGCGGTACTCGATGGCGTCGTACATGCGGCCGAGCACGCGCGCGGTGTCTTTCATCGTCTCCTTGTGCCCGATCTGCGAGCCGCTGGGGCCCAGGTAGGTCACGTGCGCGCCCTGATCGAACGCGGCCACCTCGAAGGCGCAGCGCGTGCGCGTCGAGGTCTTCTCGAAGATGAGCGCGATGTTGCGGCGAGATAAGCGCCGCGTCTCGCGGCGCTCTTTTTTCTCGGCTTTGAGTTGCTTCGAAAGGTCGAGGAGGTAGACGATCTCCTCCTTCGTGAAATCGAGATCCTTGAGAAAGTGCCGGTTGCGCAAATTCACCACGTTACGTTGCACCTCAAATGGGATCGCGCAGCAACGGGCACGTCATGCAGTGTCCGCCTCCGCGGCCGCGGCCCAGCTCGGAGCCGTCGATGGTCAATACTTTGATGCCCGCCTTGCGCAAGCGCTTGTTGGTGTACTCGTTCTTGGAATATGCGACCACCACGCCGGGCTCGATCGCGATCAGGTTGTTGCCGTCGTCCCACTGCTCGCGCTCGGCCTGGTATTCGTCGCCGCCGGTTCCGATGACACGCAGTTTGCCGACGTTCAGCGCATCGGCGACCGCGTCCAAGAAGCTCTTCTCCTCGGTCAATTCCATGCGCCCGGGTTTGTCGGACGGACGCAGGCTGTAGGCGCGGGTCTGATCGACGACTCTCGGGTACACGGTGATGGCGTCGCGGTCGAGCATGGTAAACACGGTGTCGAGGTGCATGTGCGCACGGTCTTTCGACATCACGCACGCGATCACGCGTTCCGCGGCGCCGTGGCGAAACAAGGACTGCGCGAGGCGCTCCACCATTTGCCCGGTGGTGCGCTCGCCGATGCCCATCAGCACGGTCTTGTTGCCGATCGGCATCACGTCGCCGCCTTCCAGCGACGCGCGCCCCCAGTCCTCCTGCACGAAGCGCCCCTGCTCGTCCTGGTCGGGGTACCAGAACTCGAAGTCGGCGTCGACGAACATCGGGTGCCAGTTGTAGATCGCGGCCACGTGCACGACCTCGAGCTGGCGCGCCTCGAAGTACATCGGGTTCAGGGACACGCCGTTGAAGATCCACGCCGACGAGTCGCGCGTGAAGATCGAGTTGGGCAGCGGCGGCAGAAGGAAGTCGGTTTGGTCCATCGTGGTCAGCGTCAGCGAGTGACTGCCGAACAGGCTCTCGTCGATCTCCTCGCGCGCGAGCCCGCCGATCAGAATGGTCGCGAGCCGGCGCGGGTCCATCTCGAACAGGTAGGCGCGGAACTCCTTCACCAACGACGGGCCCACCGTGAGCCGCGTCACCGTCTTGTCGATCACGAACGAACGCGCTTCCGGGTTCTTCAAGACGTCCGCCAGGAGGTCGTCGAGATAGAACACCTCGACGCCGCGCCGCTCCAAGTGGCCGACGAACTTGTCGTGCTCGCCGCGCGCCTTGCGTACCCACAGCACGTCGTCGAAGAGGAGCTCCTCGCGGTTCGACGGCGTGAGGCGACGCAGGCTCAAGTCGGGGCGATGCACGAGGACCTTGCGAAGCTTGCCCACTTCGGAGTCCACGCGGTACTGCTGCGTCATCGAATCACTCCCGGAGCTCACGACCCGTGAGCCGGATGAAGAGGCTTTCGAGCGAAGGCGGCTTGATGGCGACTTCCTGCACGAGGTCGAGCGAGGCCGCGGTCTCGATCAAGCGCGCGGTGAGCCCCGAGCCGGTCGGCACCGCGACCACGACTTCGTTGGCGTCGTCCAATACGATCTCGGCTCCGGCCAACCGTGCCACCGCCTCGCGCAAGCGCTCGCGCGCGAAGCCGCCGCGCAGGCTGAAGAGCTGGACGTCTTCGACTTCCGCGCGCAGCTCGGCCAGCGTGCCCTCTTTGATGATGCGGCCGCCGTCGATGATGCCGACGCGGTGGCACAGGCGCTCCGCTTCTTCCAAGTGGTGCGTGGTCAGCAGCACCGCGGTACCCTTGGCCGCAACCTCGCGCACGCGATCGAGGATCAAGAGGCGCGTCTGCGGGTCGAGGCCGGTGGTCGGCTCGTCCAGGATCAGTGCCTTGGGCTCGTGGATGATGCCGAGCACGAGGGTCAGCCGTCGCAGCATCCCGCCCGACAACGCACTCGCCGGCTTGTTCAAGTGATCCGACAGCTCGATCCAGTCCAGGAGGCCGCGCGCGCGGTCTCGCAGCACGCCTTTGTCGACGCCGTAGAGGGCGCCGAAGAACATGCAATTGGCGAGCGCGCTCAACTCGTCGATCACGACCGACTGCTGCGGCACCACACCGAGGATGTGCTTGGCGGCCAGCGGTTCGCGCGCAATATCATGCCCGCCGACCTTGGCGGTCCCGGCCGAGGCCGCGATCAGACCCGAGAGGATGTGGATCGTGGTCGACTTGCCCGCACCGTTGGGTCCGAGGAGGCCGTAAATCTCGCCGGGGCGCACCGCGAAGGTGACATCGCGCACCGCCTCGACTTTCCCGTAGGATTTTGATAGGTTGGTAACTTCTATCATGATTTGCACTTGGCCGAATCCGGGGAGTATAGGGGAGGCGGCGAGCGCGGTCAAGCGAAGGAGCGACGCTGGCCATCGACATCCTCTACGAGGACAACCACATCATCGCGGTCAACAAACCCGCGGGCGTATTGACGCAAGGTGACCGGACGGGCGACGAGACCGCGCTGGATCTCGGTAAGGCGTATATCCGGTCCACCTCGCACCGCCCCGGCAACGTGTTCCTGGGGCTCGTCCATCGGATCGACCGTCCCGTCTCGGGCGTCTTGGTGTTCGCACGCACCTCGAAGGCGGCGTCGCGGCTCGCGCGGTCGTTCCACGACCGTCAGGTCGAAAAGGTCTACCTCGCGGTGGTGATGGGGCGCTTCGAAAAGGACACGGGGGAGCTGGAGGGCTTCATCGAGCGAACGCACCTGCGCTCGCGCCTGGCATCCGCGCCGTCGTCGAAGGCGAAGGCGGCGGTGCTTTCGTACCGGGTGCTCGCGACGCGCGACGCGCTGTCTCTGCTCGAAGTAACGCCGCGCACGGGGCGCCACCACCAGATCCGGCTTCAATTGTCGGCGGCGGGACACCCGGTGGTCGGCGACTTGAAGTATCGCGCGCCGCGCGCGCTCCCGGACAAGTCGATCGCGCTGCACTCGGCGCGGCTCGCGTTCCCGCACCCGGTGCGTGAGGAAACGATCACGATTTCCGCCCCACCGCCCGAGCACGAGCCGTGGAGCCTCTTCCGCGACGCGATCGCCGCCTACTTCATATAGGCCGATGCGAGTGGCGCTCGTGGGCCAGCGCGCGCAGCTCGGCGTCGATTGCGATCAGCACGCCTTCGCGCACGCCGCCGTCGCTCACCGATAACGTTCGTTTGCCGGTTGCGCGCAAGAAGGACAGGACGACGACGAGTCCGGCCGGGATGATGTCGGCGCGGTCGGCGGGGAGCCCGCGCATCTTCTTGCGCTGGGCGAGCGAGCGCGCGAAACACGCGTCGGCGAGGGTTTCGAGCGCGCGGCGCGAAACGCGTGCGGTCGCGGGGCGACGCGCGCGCGGAGCCAGCATGGCGAGCGCGGTGGTGGCCGAGCCACCGGACGCGATGAGGTCGATTTGGGACGCGGGCACGCGCCGAAACGGCGCCACGACGCGGGAAACGGCGGTGTCGACCGATCGCTCCAGCGCGCGCCGCTCGGCGGGACGGACGGGATCCGAGCGGAGGTGGCGCTCGGTCAAGCGCAGCGCACCCAGCGGCAGCGAGCGAGCGCGCTCGAGCCGGCCCCGGCGCGCGGCCACGAATTCGGTCGATCCGCCCCCGACGTCGATCAGGAACGTGTACGGCTTCGGCCGCCGCAGCCGCGTCAGCACGGAGAGGTAGGCGAGCATGGCTTCCTCGCGTCCCGCGAGGACGCGCAGGGGGACGTCGGCGCGCCGCGCGATGCGCCGCGCCACCGCCTCGCCGTTGGACGCCTTGCGGAAGGCGTAGGTGCCCACCGCCACCACGACCTCGGCGCCGTGTGATTGCGCCAGCAGCGAGAGCGCACGCACGTCGCGCGCGGTTCGATCGGCCGCGACGGCGGAGATTCTTCCCGTATGCGTGAGGCGCTCGCCCAGCCGCGACGGCCGCCGCGCGAAATGGAGCACGACCACGCGGTCGCCGCGGACCACTCCCACCACGAGCTTGGTAGAATTGGTGCCGACGTCGATGACGCCGATGCGTCGGCCGCGCCTCGCGGGGCTCATCGCCCGGAGCGCAGCGCCGCGAACAGACCCTGGATGGTGGGGTCGTTGGGCGGGGAATAGGTCGCAGCCTTGTCCAGCGCCGCCAACGCGGACTTCACGTCGCCCTTCTGCCGATACAACTCGACCAACGCCAGGTAGCCCTGGCGCTGGTAGCCGAGCAGCTGCGCGATGTGCGAGTAGCTCGCGATGGCTTCGTCGATCTTGCCCTGCGCCCGCTGCACCTCGGCCAGCGCGATGTACGCGGGCGGATACACCGCGCGCCTGGGGTCGACGATCTCGTGCAGCATGCGTTCGGCCGTCGCGTAGTCGCCGGTCATGGCGGCGCAGCGCGCCAGCCCCGCGACTCCGCGCTGGTCCGAGGGCGAGATCGACCGCAGTCGCTCGTACACGCGGGTCGCGTTGGCGAGGTCCTTGCGATTCAAGTAGCAGTCGCCGAGGCAGTCGAGCGCGTGGAGCGCGAATTCGTCGTTGCCGCCCACGCGCTCGAGGATCCCGATCGCGCGCGAGCACATGCC
>DASPGK010000135.1:0-6997 GCA_035620655.1 Candidatus Krumholzibacteriia bacterium | reverse complement strand
GATCGGGTTGATCTCGATCGCGGTGACCGATCTTGCTCCCAGCGCCAGCGCGTTCTGCACGTCGACGCCGCCGCCGGATCCGATCACCGCCACCGCAGCGCCCGCGCGCAGCCGGTACCCGATGGTGCTGATGTCACGCGCCGCCTGGGTGGAATCCTGCGGCGGCATCACCGGAGTCGCGGCCGCCGCGTCGATGAAGATCATCGGGTTGGCGCCGGGCTTCTCGACCACGTCGATGCGCGAGAGCGCGTTCCAGCGGCTCACCACGTGCGATCCGCCCCTCTGATTGACCTCGGTGGTGACCGGCTTGGTCGAGTCCATGCGCACGTCGGGAAGGGCGCGCGCGCCGAGCACGAGCAGCACGCACGCCGGCCCCACCATGACCAGCGATCGCCGCCCGCCCCACGCCGGCGTGAGGAACGCGGCCGAGACCAAGCCCAGCGCGGACGCGAGCGCGATGGCCCCGCGCGCGCCGCCGATCGGAAGTACGAAGAACACGAGCAGCGTCCCCACCGCCGCACCCACCAAGTCGAACGCGTACAGCCGCCCCGCCCGGGCCGGGAACGCGCGCAGGATCAACGCCACCGCCGCGCCCGAGAAGAAGAAGGGCGCCATCAGCAGCACGTCGTACACCAGGAAGAAGAAGAGCTGCTTCGGCTCTTGGAGAATCCGAAACGGCGAGAACGGGATCGCGTTGGTCAAGAGATACGCCAACAGGGCCGAGGCCGAGAAACACGCGGGGGCGAGCGCGCGATAGCGCGTATCGCGCGGACCGGGCTTCAGGAACGACAGCGCCACCCCGCTGGCCCCGATGCCGAAGAGGGCGATCGAGACCACGAGAAAGGCGAAGTGATACCAGATGGAGACCGAGAAGATGCGAACGAACGCGACCTGGAAGAGCAGCGTCGCCGCCGACACGGCGAAGATGCCCGCGTAGATGGACCGGGAAGGTTGGGCGGCGTGGGTCGGCATGCGATCGAGCGCAAGCCTAACCCACGTCGCGTGGCCTTGACAGCATCAATCCGCGACCTCGGGACCCGCCTGCGCGTCGACTTCGCACTGAGCCGCGAGAGCCGCGCGGACATCGAGGCCTTCGACGTGGTGAGGTAGGCTGGGTGAACGTCCACTCCGTCGTCGGCGCCCACGAGCTGATCCGACAACGACCTCTATCCGGACCATGAGACCGGCGATGGCATCGAGCCCGCGCCGCGCGGGTCACTTCAGAACGCCGCTCAGCCAGTGCACCACGTTGAGCAGGAACTGCGGGTTCTGCCCGGCTGTGGGATCGTTCATGCCCATCGGTGCACGCTGCGGCCCGGACACCTGGGCCGAGAACATCGCGGCCTCGCCGAACACGGCCACCCGACCCTTCCCCACCCGCAAGGCTGCGCCCTGCAACGTGCCCGACGCGGAGAGCCGGGGCGTGCGCTTCGAGAACATCCACGCTTCTTCGGGCATGAGGAGCACCGCGTCCCTCGCCAAGCGAAGGAGCGGATCGCCGCGCCCTTCCAACCAAAATGCCTGCCCCGTGAAGGTGACCAACGAGTCCACGCGCTCGGCTCGATTGCGCCCGCGCGTGATCGGGTGATCGGCGAGCGAGCCGTCGCGCCGGCGATACGTCATTCGTCCCGACTCCTCGTCCGCGTTCAACGCGAACCCGTTGGCAAACAGGACGCCGAACACACGCGCGAGCTTCTCCACCGCGCCTGGAAACGGCATATGGTCCGCGATCAGGAACAGCGACCCGCCGTCCTCGACCCACGCCTTAACCGCCGCGATCTCGTCGTCCGTGAACGCGGATGGAGTCGGCAGGAACCAGTCTTCCTCATTTTGCGCGTGCAGCGCGTTGGAGATAACGAACACGCGCGCGGAATCGAGAGCCGCGCGCGTGACGCTCGCGCGCAGCGGACGGACGATGTAGCCGTCCCGGCGCAGCGTCTTCGCGAACGCGAAGAATCTCCCGCCGGAGGTGTGGAAGTTGTGATGCGCCTCGTCCAGCAGGACTACCGGGCCATGCTCCGTGGGGTAGGCGGGCGACTCGATGCGCGGCGAGAAGAGCGAATCCGCCACCTGCTGGGCGCGCGCGTCGTCGACCCGCGGCACGGGCGCCAACGCCACCAGGCAAATGGCTGCGGTGCGGAGCGATCGTGCCGTCAATCAGCCAGCACCTCGTGCTTCTTGCGGAGCCGCAGCAGCACGCCCAGCTTCCCGAGCATGCGCGCCACCCAGCTGGTCGAGTCCTCCGTGAGCGTCGTCGCCGTCGGCAGGAGGATCAGGGTGAGGAACGTCGAGAGAGACAACCCGCCCATGATCACGAGCGCCATCGAGTAGTAGTACACGCCGCCCAGCGACGGCTTCTGCACCACCATCGGAACCAGCGACACCAGCGTCGTCAGCGCGGTCATGATGACGGGGCGCAGGCGCTCGCGGCACCCGCGCAGCATGGCGTCGCGGCGCGGCATGCCCTCGTTGCGGTAGTGGTTCACGTGGGCCAGCATCACGATGCCGTTGTTGACGACGGTGCCGATCAGCAGCAGCAGTCCCACCGCGGCCGGCTGATCGAAGTCGGTGCCGGTGAGGTACAAGGTCCAGAACGCGCCCGCCAGCGCGAATGGCAGCGAAATCAGGAGCGTCCACGCCTGGCGCGCGGACTCGAACAGCGACGCCATCACGGCGAAGATCAAGAGCAGCGCGAGGTACAGGTTGGTGAGGAACTCTTGCGCGTTCTCCTTGCGGCGTTCCTCCCAGCGGCCGAACGTCCACGAGTACCCGTACGGGAAGTCGATCCCGTTCATGGCCGCGGTGACGAGCGGAATGTAGTCTTCGCGCGTTCCCTCTTCGAAGCGCGCGCCCACCCACACGCTGGTCAACCGATTGTCTCGGTTGATCCATTGCTCGCCCGGCTTCTCGTCGAAGGTGGCGAGCGACGCAAGCGGGATCTTCTCGCCTTCCTCGGTCCAGATAGGCAGGTTGCGCAGCTGCGCGACGGTTTCGGTCTCTTCCTCGTCGAGCGTCACGCGCATCTCGCGTTCGCCGTCGGGTGTGCGGAATCTCTGTAAACGCTGGCCTCTGAACGTCAGTCCGACCACCTCGGCCGGCTGGGTGGACGCGATGCCCATGCGCGACGCAAGCTCGCGGTCCAGGTTGACGTGGATCTCCTGCTGGCGCTCCTCGCTGCCCGAGAACGGATCGACCAGCCCCGGTATCCCTTCGATGCGAGTACGCGCATCATCGGCGAGGCCGGCGAGCACTTCCGAGTCTTCGCCCACCAACTGGAGGGCGACGCGCTTGCCCCGGTCCTGACGCCAGAACTGGCCGTTCTCCTGCACCTCGACCTTGACTCCGGCGATCTCCGGCAGGAGCTCACGCAACTTCTTGCGCACCGTGGCAATGTTTTCCTCGTTGGCCTCGCCTTCCTTGAGATAAATCCGTGTCATCGACCAGTTGTCGCTCCAGAAGCTGTAGATCGAGCGCGCCATCAGCTCCTCGCGATGGGGCTCGAGCAGGGCTTCGACTTGATTGACCAGCTCTTCCTTGCGCTCCAGGCTGATGCTTTCGCTGGGGTTGTAGTTGACCTGGACGAACAGCTCGCTCTCGCTGGTGTCGAAGTTCTTCTCGACTTTGGAGAACGGGAAGTACGCGGAGGCCAGCACCGCCACCATCACGATCGGCGCCAACCAGCGGTGCTTTAGATTGAACACGAGCATGCGCTCGTAGACTCCCTCGGCTTTGATCAGCGTCTTCGACTTGGGCTTCGGCTTGGAACGAATGAACCACGACGTCGCCATGGGGATGAGCGTCTGGCTGATGAACAGCGAGGCCAGAATCACCAGGCACACGGCGATACCCAACTCCTTGAGATACACGTTCATCTCGCTCGGCTTGTTGAAGATGAGCGGGAGAAACACGATCACCGAAGTCAGGGTCCCCGTGATCACCGCGATGGAGACTTCGGCCGCGCCCTTCGAAGTGGCCGTTTTGGGGTCCTCGCCCTGCTCTTGGTGGCGGAAGATGTTCTCCATCACCACCACCGCGTTGTCGACCAGCATGCCGATGGCCACGATGAGGCCCAACAGCACCAGCGTGTTCATCGATCCACCGCGGGCCCACACGAAACCGCACGCGACGATGAGCGAGAACGGAATGCAGGCCACCGAGACCAGGGTGGTCGACACGCGGCGCAGGAAAGCGAACAGAACCATGGCCGCCAAAATGGCCCCGAAGATGCCCGTGAACGTGAGATCGCGCAGCGTCTTCTTGATCTCGTCGCCCTGGCTGAACCAGGTCAGGAAGTTGACCCCCTCCAGCTCCGGATCGGTGTTCATCTCCGCGATGCGCGCCTGCACTGCGTCGCACACCTCCACCGTGTTGGCCTTCGACTCCTGCGCGATGGTCACACCGATGGCGAAGTCACCGTCGAGGTGGCGTCCGTAGATCAAAGGCGGCTCTTCGTAGCGGACATCGGCGATGTCGCGCAGGCGCAAACCGGTCTCGTTGATGGGAAAGTTCTGGATCTGGTCGAGGTCGTCGAACGTCCCTACCATGCGTAGCGACCAGCGTGCGTCACCCTCGGATATCTTCCCGAGCGACTGGTCGAAGTTGCTGCTCTCGAGCTTGCCGATCACGTCGCGGACGTCGACGCCGTGCGCCTCGACCTTGGCGATGTCGAGATTGATGCGCACTTCGCGCGGATTCACGCCGTCCAGGCGTACGCTGGCCACGCCGGGGATGCGCTCGAGCGGCTTGACGATGCGGCGCTCGAGCAGGTCGTAACTCTCCGAGAGGTCCTTCTTGGACGACAGGCGTCCCTCGATGATGGGCATGTCGGACTCGCGCGCGTCCCAGTTGTTCGAGACCGTGATGTCGCCGACGTCGTCGGGAAGATCGCGGCGCACGCGGTCGATCTTCTCCCACACTTCCGTGCGCGCCATCTTCATGTTCTGCGCCCAGTCAAATTCGAGTCCGATGGTGCCACCGCCGTCGTCGATGTGCGACCACATGTTCTTCATGCCGCTCACCGAGCCCACCGCTTCTTCGACCGGCCGCACCACCAGGCGCTCGATCTGGGCCGGCGACGCGTTCGGGTACGGAAGGCGCACGAACAGCATGGGATTCTCGAAGTCGGGCATGAACGCGAGCGGCAGACGAAACACCGCGACCAGTCCCAATACGACCAAGCTCACCAGCAGCATGAGCATCGTCACGTGACGCTTGATGGCAATTTCCGGGAGAGTCATGTCACACCTGCCTATTGTTCAGCAACCGCAGGCGCGACGGGCGCTTCCACCGTCACGCGCGAAGGAATCCAGTTGTAGATTGCGGGGATCACGACCAACGTGAGCAACGTGCACACGGAAAGTCCGAACAGTACCGTAATGGCGAGCGGCGCGCGCAGCTCGGCGCCTTCACCCCACGAGATCGCCATCGGCAAGAGACCCAACACCGAGGTGAGCGTGGTCATGAGAATGGGGCGCAGGCGGATGTGACCGGCCCGCACCACCGCTTCCGACTTTTCGAGGCCGGCGCGGCGCAGCCGGTTGATGGCGTCGATCAAGACGATCGCGTTGTTGACCACCACGCCCACCAGCAGAATGACGCCGATCAACACCATCACCGAAATGTCGGTGCCGGTGACGAGGAGTCCGATTACCACGCCGATCACTGCAAGCGGTACCGAGAAGAGCACGATGAAGGGGTGCACGAACGACTCGAAGGTCGCCGCCATCACCAAGTAGACCAAGAATATCGCGAGGATCATCGCGAAGCGTAGGCTCCGGAACGACACCGCCATTTCGGCGTTCTGACCGCCCAACTCGACGGTGATCCCGGACGGCGGCGGGCTATGCGCGAGCGACGCGCGAATGTCGTCCACCGCGGCGCCGAGGCTGCGGCCCTTGAGGTTGGCGCTGACCACGGCCGCGCGCTGCTGCTGCAGGCGATGGATCTCGGCCGGGCCCTCGTCCATGCGCACATCGGCGATCGAAACCAAACGGATCGGCGTCCCGCTCGGCCCGGGCAGCACCAGGTTGCGCACGTCCTCGACCGAGGCGCGGTCGGACTCCTGGTTGCGAACCCGCACGTCGATCTGGCGGTCCGATTCCTTGAAGCGCGTCGGTACCACGCCCTGGACGCGGTTCTGCAGCGTCGACGACATGGTGCCGAGATCCAGATTGAGTGCGGCCAGACGGTCGCGGTCGAAGACCACGTGCAACTCGGGGTTGCCCGCTTCGAGCGACGAGCGCACGTCGGCCAGCCCCGGCACGGTGGCCAGCTCGCGCGACAGGTCGAGCGAGTAATCGCGCAACTCCTCGAGGCTCTCGCCGTAGAGCACGACTTCGACCGGGGTCTTGACGCTGAAGTACGAGGGCCGGCCGAACTTCGCGGTGACGTCGGGAATCTCGGCGAAATGCTGGCGCAGCGTCTCGACCGCGGCCGCTTCGACGCGGTCGTCGGACTTGTTCTTCAAGACCACGTTGATCTGCCCGAAGTGCTCGCCCACCGTGTTGAGTGAAACGCCTCCCGCGACCAGGCGGCTACCCACGCGCGCGTAGCTCTGCTCGACGCGCGGGTCGGCGGCCGCGGCCGCTTCGAGCTCGGTCATCACACGGTCGGTCGCGGCCAGCGACGAGCCCTGCGGCAAGCTCACTTCGAAGAAAAACTCACCTTCGGTGAGGGGCGGAATCAGCTCGCGCCCGATCAACGGGAGCGCGGCTAGCGCGGCCGCGAATATCCCGAGCGCTATCGCCACCGTGGTCTTCTTGCGCGCGATCGCGCGCCGCACGAAGCGGTCGTACGCCTGCGAGAAACGACCGAGCGAGAGCACCGCGTGCGCGTCCTCTTGATCCAGCTTGTCCGAGCTCACACCGGCCACGTCGGCCCTGCGCACGCGCGCGCCCAGTGCGGCGAGCATGGGGATGGCGGTCAGCGCCACCGCCAGGGCGGCGAACTGTCCCACGCTCACCGTCACCGCCTGGTCGCGGAACAACTGGCCCGCTAT
>DASPGK010000134.1:0-5796 GCA_035620655.1 Candidatus Krumholzibacteriia bacterium | reverse complement strand
GCCCGCCCCGTCGAACACGAGTCCGTTGACCCAGTTGTTGCGAAGTCCCTGTTCGACATCGAGAATCGAAACGGTGCCGTCGGCGCGAATCGCGACCACGCCGCTTTCCGTGGTCCCCAGCCAGAGAGCCGAATAGTTCGTGGCCGCTGGAGGAATGACGACGTTCACGGCCGGTGACGGGAGCGTCGACGGCACATCCGAGCGCGGTGCGGCGGTGTAGTTCCGGAACGCTTCGTAGTTGGTGCGCAGCTTGGACGCCCCGCCCGACTGGGAGAACCACAGGGAGCCTTCGCGATCGAGCTGCACGTGATGGACGTTGTCGCTCAAGAGTCCGTCGGCGCGCGTGATGGGGGAGGCGCGCTCGGGGTGTGCCGGGTCGAGCGTCAAGACGCCGGCGCCGTCGCTCGCGACCCAGAGCGTGCTATCCGACGTTTCCAGCATCGCGGCGATACTCGCGCTGAGCCGTTCGTTGACGGTCACGACGCGGCGCGTGTCGCTCGTCTCGTCGAGGCGCCAGATCAGCCCGTTACGGCACCCGCCCCACAGTACGCCCCGCGGAGACTCGTAGAGGGTCGTGATGCTCTGCGTCGGGAGTCCCGACTCTTGCGAGATCGCGGAGACGGTACTCGTATCGTCGCGGAATTCCAGCAGCATGCCGCCGCCGATGCTCGCCCACACGGACCCGTCGCGACGCACGGCGATCGAGCGCACGGTGGCGTTCTTGCCCTCGCCGTGCGGGTCGGTCGTGAGGGTGTCGCACGTCGTTCGTATCGAGTCCCCGTCGGACGCGACGTGGTAACGGACGATCCCCGTCGACGACGTCCCCGCCCACACGCGCCCGCGCGCGTCGGCGACCAGCCGGTTTCGATTGATCAGCGTGTCGATGAGGTCGACGCCCCCCACGCTCACCACGAAACGAATGCGCTCGCCGGGAGGATACTCGCCGAGCGGGCGCTCCGAGACCACGAGGCCCGCGTTCGACCCCACCCAGAGCCGCCCCGAGCGGTCCTCGACGATCTCCCAAACGGCGAGATCCCTCAATCCATCGGAGATGGTGTAGGTCTCGAACGAGTGGCCGTCGTAGCGAACGATGCCGGAGGAGAAGATGACGAACCAGAGGTAGCCGTCGCGGTCCTGATAGGTCCGGATGACTTCGGCGGAGGGGAGCGGTGTGCGATCACTCGCCGGCGTGTAGTGCGCGAAGGGCAGCTCCTGCCCGGCGACGACGCCGGGCAGGAGAAACCCCAGGGCGGTCAAGAGGGCGACTCGGCGCCGCGCTCCCGCCGCATCGGAATGGAGACTACTCGTCCGTGCCACCGCCGCCCGTGCTGCCGTTCATCAGCCCGAACATTCCCGTCGCGCTCTGGGCTTCGCTGAACTCCTTGATGGCCGCGGGGGCGATGGGACCCGCCGGCGCCGACGCCTGCGCGACCAGTTCCTCTCCCCAGATGATCAGCACTTCGTGCAGGTCTTCCTGGCCGACGAGGCCGTTGCCCGAAACCAGGTTGAGCTCCGAGGCGAGCAGCTCGCGCTTGAGCGCGACGATGTCGTTCCTCGTATTGTCGCTGAGGATCGCGAACGCCTCATTGATCTCGTTCCCGGTGCCGAACTGGAACGGGTCGGCGATGCCCAGCCCCTCGATCTGGCCCAGCCACGCGAGGAGCTGCGCCGCGCTGTAGGTGCTGGCCTTGCCCATCTGCGCGTTTCTCAACTGGGTCTTCCAGAAGCGCACGGGCTTGCCCGCGGTGAGCAACACGCCGGTCTTCAAATCGTCGACGACTTCGCCCGACGCCGGTTCGAACGCGAAGTTCGTGTTGGGCGCGTCGGGACCCGTGGTAACCGTCCGCGACGTCGGCGTGGTCGCCGTCGCCGTGGCGAAGAGGTCCTCGTTCAGGTCGGCTGCCGCAGTGGAAGCCTCGATCGATACCGTATAGGTGCCCGAGGTCACGACGAAGGTATAACCCCCGGCGGCGTCGGTTAGCGAGGACTGTGTGGCCGCCCCGTCGGACACCGTGACGGTGACGCCCTCGATGCCGGCTTCCGTCGCGGACAGGAGGCCGTTGTTGTCGGCGTCGACGAACACCGTTCCCGAGATGCGGAACCCGCTACACGGGCCGAACACGCTGCCCACGCCCCGGGCGCCGTTTTCGGTCTTCACTTCGGAGCGGACGATGCCCAGCGCAACCTCGCCCGGGAAGGTGATGGAATAGGTCTGCCCGGCGAGGTTGTCTTTCGAAACCGAGAGGTGCCACTCGACGCCATATATCCCCGATTGCGGGTTGGTGTTGACGTTCGCCGAGCCGGCCGGGCTGAACGACAGCGGCGCCGGCGCGCACGCCGGCAGCTCGACGGTGAAGTGGCTGAGGTTCGGATCGACGCCGGTGCCTCGCACGGTATACGTGAACGTCGTGTTTCCTCCCGAAACGGTCCGGCCGTCGAAACGGACCACGAAGTTATTGATCGTCGTCTCTTGCGAAACGAAGCTCGCCAACGGAGCGTGGACGACGGGCGACTCGTTGCCGACCGGCGACGAAACGTCGGTCCGGTCCGCCGAGCAGCCAGCGAACGCAACGCTCGCGACGGCGAACAGTCCGACCCACCCACGGATGCGATTCAAGAATGCCATGGTGCCATGCCTCCTATGTAGGTTACTCCAACGGTCGCCCGCGACCCAAAAAGCGCAGGGCCAGACAGGTAATGTCGTCGGCCTGCGGCGCGCCCTTCGAAAACGCCTGCACCGCCTCGATGGTCCGGCGGACCAGGGACTCCGAGGCAAGCGCGTGCGAATCGGAAAGAAGCTCCTCGAGCCGTTTCTCCCCGAAGAATTCGTCGTTCAAGTCCATCGCTTCGGTGACGCCGTCCGTGAAGAGGAGCACGGCGTCCTTCGGGCCCAGCGTGACCCGTTCCTGCTGATAGGGTGCGTTACCGACCACCCCGATGGGGGGGCCGCCGACCCCGTTGAGGGCGGTGACGCGTCCATCGCCCGTCAACAGGTAGGGCGGGTTGTGACCGGCGCTCGAGTACGCCATCTCGCCCGTCAGCGTGTCGATCACGCCATAGAAGACCGTGACGAACATGTTGGGCAGAATCTCTTCGGACAGGACGCGATTGACCGTCGCCAGGCACTCGTCCGGTGCGACGCCCGACCGCCCTGCGCTGCGGAGCAGCGTGCGGCTGATCCCCATGAGCAACGCGGCCGGAACACCCTTGCCGGAGACGTCGCCGACGACGAAGCCGATGCGGTTCTCGTCCACGCGGAAGAAATCGTACAGATCGCCGCCCACTTCCTTGGCCGGCAGCATGGTCGCGTAAATGTCCACGCCTTCCCGGTCGGCCACCGACGGCAAGGTGCGCGGCAGCATCGACATCTGAATATCGGTTGCGACGTCCAAATCGCGTTGGAGCGCGATCAGCTCGTCCCGCGTGCGGAGGGCTTCCTTGATCAGTGCGGATTCGCGCAAGGCCTTCTGGATGGTGGTCTCCAGGTCACCGAGGTCGATCGGCTTGGTGACGAAGTCGAACGCCCCGCGATTCATGGCGACGCGAATGTTCGGAAGGTCGCCGTACGCCGACACGACCACGGACTTGAGCGCGGCCGCGTTCAGCTCATCGATCTTGCCCAGCAGCGTCAGCCCGTCCATCTCCGGCATATTGATGTCGGTCAACACGAGCTCGACGTCGGGCTCGGCCGCCAGCGTGGCGACGGCGTCGACGCCGTTGCGGGCGAACAGGAAGACCAACTCGTTGTCGCGAATGCTCCGCCGAAATTTCTGGCGGATCAACTGCTCCAGATCCGGCTCGTCGTCGACGACGAGTATCTTCGTGGACATCGAGGTCCGTACTCCAAACGGGTCGAGGGAGGACCCATCCGTGAGAAATGGATGGGACGCGCAACCCGCCCTTAGGGCGCGCGTGGCAATATGATAGCACGTCGGCGGCCGGGCATACCAGCGTTTGTGCCGTTCCGCGGCCCCGGGCCGCTCGTTTGCGGCGCCGCGGCAGCGTCGCTATATTGCCGCCGGAGGCACGTGCTATGAAACCACAGTTCCAATGGCTGGTCGGCGGGGCGGAAGCCGAGGCGGGTTCCAAGGCCTCGAACGCCGGCGATCCGATCGACGAGCGCGAGCTGCTGGACGCGTATTCCCGCGCCGTGGTCGATGTCGTCGACGTGGTGACGCCGTCGGTCGTGAGCATCCGCGTGGTGGCCGAGAATCGCCGCGGCGGTACCGGGGAGGGCGCGGGCTCCGGCTTCGTGGTCGCACCCGACGGCTTCGTCGTCACCAACGACCACGTGGTAGAACGCGCGAAGAGCGTGGCGGTCGTGTTCACGGACGGGCGCGAACTCGATGCGCGGGTGGTCGGCACCGACCCCGCCACCGACTTGGCCCTGCTCCGCGTTCCCGACGGCGGCCTCGCGCCGGTCGTGATCGGCGCGTCGGAAATGCTGCGCGTGGGGCAGATGGCGATCGCGATCGGCAACCCGCTCGGGTTCCAGAGCACGGTGTCGGCGGGCGTCGTGTCGGCGCTCGGGCGCAACTTGCGCAGCCGGTCGGGGCGTTTGATCGAGAACGTGATTCAGACCGATGTGGCACTCAACCCCGGCAACTCCGGTGGTCCGCTGGTCGATAGCCGCGGCCGCGTGATCGGTGTGAACACCGCCATGATCCGAGAGGCGCAGGGGCTGTGCTTCGCGATTCCGTCGGCGACCATGACGTGGGTGGTGGGCGACTTGATGACGCGCGGGCGCGTTCGGCGCGCGGTGCTGGGGCTCGTCGCCGAGACGCGTCCGGTCAGCCGGCGCGTGCAGCGCGGCTTCGACCTCCCCCGCGCGGCCGCCGTTCACGTCGTCTCCGTGGCCGAGAATGGACCCGCGCACCGCGCCGGTCTGCGCACCCACGATCTCATCGTGACAATGGACGGGCGCGGGGTCGCGACCGTCGACGACCTCCAGCGCACGCTCGCCAAGTGGACTCCCGGCGAGTCGCTCGCCATCACCGTGCTTCGCAACGGCGGTCATCGCCACGACCTCGTCGTCGTGCCTTCCGAGGACCTTCCGCGAGCCAGCCTCGCAAATTGAGACGCCGGCCGAGCCGAGGACGCTGATCTGGCACACCGGCCGTCGTAAGCCGATAAATTTCAGGAGGTTCCAGTGGCCGGGAGAATTATTCCCGGGCACACTCCTTGCTGCCCCTTGAAGGTCTACCGTCGCCTATTTTGCTCCCGAACGCGAGGCACCAGGAGGAAGTCCAGCACCATGGCTAAGATCGACGCATTCCTCCGCATCATGCAGGAGCACGACGCTTCCGATCTTCATATCGGCGCGGACTTCGAGCCCATGCTGCGCATCCACGGCACCCTCGAGAAGACGAGCCACCGTGTGCTCACCACCGAAGAGGTCAAGGTGCTCGTGTACGAGCTGCTCACGGATTCGCAGATCGAGGTGCTGGAGCGCAACGGCGAGCTCGACTGCGCCTACACGCTGCACGGCGTCGCGCGCTTCCGCATCAACGTGTTTCGAAAGCATCCCGGTCTGGCGGCGGCGTTTCGAATGATCCCGCACGACATTCCCACGCTCGACGCGCTCGGATTTCCCGAGACGCTCAAACGCATGCTGCACCAGAAGAACGGATTGATCTTGGTGACGGGGCCGACCAACTCGGGCAAGTCGACCACGCTGGCGGCCATGGTCGACTATCTCAACGAGCACATGAACTACCACATGATCACGCTCGAAGATCCCCTCGAGTTCATTCATTCCAACAAGAACTCGCTCATCAATCAGAGGCAGATCGGCGA
>DASPGK010000133.1:0-6293 GCA_035620655.1 Candidatus Krumholzibacteriia bacterium | reverse complement strand
TGTGGCGGCCAACGACTCGTCGGGAAAGACGGAAGACGACGCGAAGGGGCGGCGCGAGGCGCCCACGCGCGCCACCGTGACCAGCGAGGCGACGAGCGTCGAGGCCACGACCACCAAGAGCACGCGCGCGAGCAAGACCGGCTCGGAGCGCGCGCGGCGGATCGCTACCGCCCCGGCCACCAATAGCAGGCACGTGAAGGGGAGCAGGAACTTGGCGTTGGCGGGATTGTGCCCGGCGAGGGGAAACTTGCCGATCACGGCTGCGACGTGGCCGTACGAGAACACGACCCACCAAAACATCGATAACGCGACCGCGGCGCGCACTGGGCTGCGAAATAGGACGACGCACGGCGGCACAAGAAGGAGCGTCAACGCCAGCGCCGCGCCCATGGGGAGGAGAGCCGCGGCGAACGCGGTCTGCCCCGAGTTGCTCGCGTACAACGTGAGCGTGGGCGCGACCGCGAACAAGAACGGGAGCAGCAGCGGCCAGCGCCTCACGGCTCGGGCTCACCCCGCCGGCGCATGAGGTACAACGAGCGTTCGCTTCCCTCGACCGCGCGCACGTCGACGGTCTCGAAAAAGCCCCCGAAGGCGGCCTCGAAACCCACGCGATGGTAGTCCGGAAACACGTCGGCGCGCGTCGCGAGCAGGCGCTGGACCTGGGAGTCACCCTTGGGGACGAACTCGACCACCAACCAGCGACCGAGCCGCGCGAAAAAACGCGCCACGCGCGCGAGCGGGACGTTATTGGAGATCGCGAGATGGTGCACGAGCGCGAGCGCCAGCACGAGGTCGGCCGGCCCGCGACCCGCCAGCGAGGCGCGCTCGTCGTGGTCCCAGCCCAACGCGGGGCTCGGATTGGTCAGGTCCATGACCAGGGGGAGGATGTGGGCTTCCGCCTTCTCCCGCACGCGTCGGTAATTCTTTTCGACTGCGGCCGGATCGACGTCGAAGGCGACGGTCTCGATTCCCCGGTCGGAGGCGGCACGGCTGAACTCGCCCGTGTTGGCGCCCAGGTCCCACACCCGGGCGGGGGCGGCCACGGCGATGAACGCGCGGATGACCTCGGCTTTTCGATCGCGAGCGGCGTCGGAGTAGTTGGTGGCCGCGTAGTAGTCGCCCCACTCCGTGCCGGCCGGCGTCCAGCGCTGCTGCTTCACCGCACCCGCCAGGCTGTCGACTAGTCCGCGCATCGCGAGGCGGCTCACGCGACGCTTCGTGATTGCGGTCGACGACGCGAAGCGTCGCTGCGAACGCGCGTGGAGGTGGATGTGGATCAAGAGCGCGGGCGATAGGCGCGAGGCGGCGGGCAGCGCACGGCTCGCAAGGTCGAGGGGAATACCGTCGATGAAGGGACGAGTGAGCAGCGGGAGACGCGCATCGACGCGCGCCGCGAGCGCGAGCGGGGCGAGGAAATGCTGGCAGAACTGCCGGTACGCGACCCACGGTTCGCCCTCCCGGTATCTTTCGAACGAGAGCGTATCGATCAAGACCGGCCGTCCGCGGTAAAACTGGATGTTGAAGGCACTAGCGTCGCGCAGCGAGAAGCCGTGCTCCAGCGCGATCGATTGGATCGAAAGGGTGGCGAGTGCGGCGTCCTTGAGCTGCGAGAAGCACCACTCGTAAGGATAGGAGACGAAGCCGATGCGTTCCGGCTCGATGATACGGTGGGCCAGTTCCGGCGCGGGCGAGGTCACCTCGGAGCGGGAACGCTCCTCGTGGGGGACGAGCAGGCCGTCCCGCACCAGCCGCTCATAGAGGCCGGCGCCGACGAAGGCGTCGAATTCCTCGGCGAAGGAGCGGTTGATTTGGCGGTAGAGATGCCCGCCGCTCTCGAAAACGAAGCCCGCGGGGTCCCGGAACGATGCGCCGACGGTGTGGCTCTCCCGGTCAGTCGCCGCGGTCATGGCGCGTGAAGAGACCGGTGATGAAACGCTTGATACGGACCCACGACATCTTGATCGCGAAAGCGGCGCCCAGGAGGCCGGCGATGATCATCTGCAGGACGTAGCTCCCGGTACCGGGGTCGAGGTACGCGTGAGCATCGTGGGGGACGAGCAGGGCGGCTACGCCCACCGCGGGGACCCAGAAACGCAACATCTCTTTCCTCCGTGAATACGACCGTGCCCAACGCGGTCCGGCGCGGCGAGCAATCCTGCCGCAATGGTAGCAGATTCCCGACCGGCCTGGCAATCGCGGCGGGGAAGGCCGGGACATGCGCCTTGACGCTAACCGGCGGTTCCTGCTACTATTCGGCTCTCTGGAGGTGTTCGACTAGGTCCTCTGCTAACGCATCTTGGCCCCGCGCTCGCCTCGTGGCAAGGGCGGCCCATCCGACAACGAACGATCGAGTCCACCGCGCCCCGCGCGCGGTGTGATTGCGTGTGCAGACGACCATGAACGGCGATACACCTTTGCGCTTGCGACCCGGCACGCCGTCCCGGCTGCCCACCCCGCCCTCCGCGACCGTCGCACTCGACGCGGCGGCGATCGACGTTACCGAACCGTTCGGATACGCATTCGCGAAACGCGCGTTCGACCTCGTCGTGGGTTGCGCGATTTTGCTCCTTCTGGTGCCGGTGATTCCGATGGTCGGGTTGATGATCCGGATGGACTCGCAAGGGCCGGTGTTCTATCGGCAGGAGCGCGTCGGGAAGAAGGGGCGTCCGTTCAAGTTCTACAAGTTTCGCTCGATGCGGGTGGATTCGGATCGCCTGCGCGCGCAGCTCGAATCATCCAACGAGATGACTGGGCCGGTATTCAAGATGAAGAACGACCCCCGTGTCACGGCCGTCGGGCAGTTCTTGCGGCGCTCGAGCCTGGACGAGATACCGCAAATTTTCAACGTGCTCAAAGGCGACATGAGCATCGTGGGCCCGCGGCCGGCGCTGCCCGGCGAGGTCGCCAAGTACGAGGCGTGGCACCGGCGCCGCCTGGATGTGAAGCCGGGTATCACGTGTCTGTGGCAGGTCGCCGGGCGCAGCCACGTCGGCTTCGACGAGTGGATGCGCCTCGATATCGAGTACATGAGCCGCCGCAGCCTGCGCACCGATCTCGGGATCTTCGTCAAGACGATTCCGGCCGTGATCGCGCGGCGTGGCGCGTATTAACCCGTGGCATGGCGATTGCGTTTGCGAGGTAGTCGTTTGTCAATCGATTCGAATTCCTCTGTTTCAACAATGAGTTACACACCGGGACAGGCGCCGACCTGCGCCAATCGACTCAGGCTTGGGCGGGTTCGCCCGCGCGGGCGACGCGTGGGCGAAGCGTTCCTGCTCTCGATGGCTGGGTTATTGCTGGTGACGGCGGCCGGTTGCGGTGGGGGGATCAAGGGGGCCGATCGTTCCGAGGGTTGGTACGACGCCGACTCGGTGAGCGAGTTCGTCGCCGATTCGGGTGAGCGCGCGCCGCTCGTGCTCGAGTCCGAGTACGTCATCGGCGTCAACGACGTGCTCGAGGTCGTGTTCTTGTATCACTCCAACTTGAGCACGCGCGATTTGGTCGTGCGCCGCGACGGTCGCATTTCGATGCCGCACGTGGGGGACCAAATGGCGGCGGGGATCACGCCCATGGTGCTCGACTCTTTGCTCACGGTTCGCTTCAGCGAAGTACTGCGCGACCCCAACCTATCCGTGATCGTGACCCGGCCCGCGCCGCAGAAGGTCTATGTGCTGGGCGAAGTCGCCAGTCCGGGGCGCTTCGAGTTCGAGGACGACCTGTCGATGATCCAGGCGGTGGCGCTCGCGGGCGGTGTCAAGAGCGGCGGCATGGCGAACCACGCCGTGCTGATCCGGCGTCGCGGACTATCCGAGATCGTCGGGGTGGAAGTCGACCTGCGCGCGGCCATGAACGGATCCCAGATGACGAACGATTTGCGGCTTCGCAACTACGACATCGTGATGGTGCCGAAGCACCCCATCTACAGCGCGGCCGACTTCATGCAAGCGGTGGGCAACATTATCAACGTTCCACTCGACGCCGTGTTCAAGGGCTGGCAGATCGCGAACCTCAAAGAGAACTACCAGTTCTACCAGAACTCGGTTACGACGAATCGCTAGGGGCAACATGGACCGCAGCGCCAGCAGGCAAGAGACGAGCGTACGCGACTTCTTGAACGTGGTGTTTCGCCGCAAGCGAATCATCTTGTCGATCTTCGTTCTGTCGATCGTATTCGTGATCGTCCTCGATTCGCGCAAGCCCGAGGTGTGGGAGTCGAATTCGCGCGTGCTGGTGCGTCGCGGCGAGCAGGCGAGCGTGCTCTCGCAGAACATCCGCACGCTGGGGTGGGAAGAGGAAGTGGCGTCGGAGATCCAGGTAATTCTCTCGGACGACGTGTTCAAGCGCGCGCGGGTCCTGTTCGCAGACTCGGCCCGCGCACGCAACCTGGCCGCGGACGTCGTATTCAATCCCGGCGGAGCGCGCGCGGACGTGATCGGCGAATCGAACGTCTTCGTAATCGGCTACGTCGATGCCCGCAAGGAAGTGTGTCAAATCGGCTGCGACGCGGTGACGCTGGCCTTCCGCGATTACTATCGCGAGCGCAAGGCTCCGCCGTTGCTGACCGATTTCTTCGCCGGCGAGATCGCGGACGTGCGCAACGAGCTGGATGCGTGGCGCCAGCGCCGCAACGACTTCCTGAACGAGAAGAAGTTCTTCGGCGCGGACGAGACCAGCAAGTTTCTGTTGACCAAGATCGGGCACATGGAATCGCGTCTCTCCTCGCTGACCGGCGACATCTCGTCGCAAGAACTGCGGGTCGCCAACCTGAAGACGCTGAGTGAAAAGTCGGGGACCGAGCTCGAGAAGGAGCTCGCGTTCGCGGCGTCGCAGAACGGGCTGCAGACCGGAATCGTCCAGAACATCAAGTTCGAGTTGCAGCGCCTGAACGGGCGGCGGGAAGAACTCTCGCAGATGTACACCGAGCAGCACCCCGAGCTGGCGGCCGTGAACCAACAGATTGCGGATCTGCACACGGATCTCAAGCAGCAGGTGGAGAACGCGTACAGCGTCGAACGGGTCTCCCTGAACGAGATGAAAGCGCGCGAGGCGTCCCTGTCCGAGGAGCTCGGGGCCGCGCGCCAGCTGTTGGACGCGGTGCCGGACCAGGAGCGGGAGCTGGCTCAGATCGACCAGATGATCCGCAGCCTGGACGAGAAGCACAAGCTGCTGGTGGGCCGCCAGAGTGAAGCGGAGATCGCGCGCGCCGGCTACCCCGAGTGGGACGTTTCGGTTCTCTCGGCGGCGGGCGCGCCCTACAAGAAGAAGACGCGCGACTTCGTGCGATTGGCCCTGGCGCCGGTGTTGAGCATCATCATCGGCCTGGGCATCGCGTTCTTCCTGGAGAGCATGGACCACTCGGTGAAGAGCCGGGCCGAGGCCGAGGAGTACTTGAACGCGCCGGTGCTCGCGACCATCTCGGAGCGGGCCGGTCGCAAGGCCGCGGGCGGGAGCCGCTAGATGTACGAAGCGTTCTTCAGCTTGCGCGAGAATCCGTTCGGGACTACGCCGGACCCGCGCTACCTGTACAAGAGCCGGGCCCACCGCGAGGCGCTCGCGTACCTGGCGCACGGCATCTTCCTCAAGAAGGGGTTCCTGGCCGTCACGGGCGAGGTGGGGGTGGGCAAGACCACCATCGTGCGCGCGTTCGTGCAGACGTTTCACCCGTGCCTCGAAGTGTCTTTCGTGATCAATACCAAGGTCGACTTTCGCGAGATGCTGTACATGCTGCTGACCGACTTCGGAGTCGAGATCAAGAACGACTCCAAGGTCTCGATGCTGGCGCAGTTGAACGAGTTCCTGATCAAGCGCTACGCCGAGAACCAGAACCCGGTGGTGGTGATCGACGAGGCCCAGAATCTCTCCCCGGATGTGCTGGAAGAGCTGCGCATGCTGTCGAACCTGGAGACCAACCAGCAGAAGCTCATCCAGATCGTGCTGGTGGGGCAGCCGGAACTGTGGGACATGCTCCAGCGCGACGACCTGCGGCAGCTGCGACAGCGCATCCCCGGTGTGTGCCGGATGAACCTGCTCTCGCGCGACGAAGTGTACCGCTACATCCGTTACCGTCTGGCGGTCGCGGGTCTGACCAACGGCCAGATTGTCTTCTCGGAGAACGCGATCGACACGATTTTCGAAGTGACGGGCGGCATTCCGCGTTTGATCAATATGCTGTGCGATCGCATTCTGCTGCGGGGCTACCTGCAGCGCAGCCGTGCGATCGAGTCCGACTTGGTGGTGGCGAGCGCACACGAGCTGGGAATGGGGGCGTCGCCCGGTCGCGAAGACCGCGCGGC
>DASPGK010000132.1:0-2982 GCA_035620655.1 Candidatus Krumholzibacteriia bacterium | reverse complement strand
TTCAAGCCGAGCTGGACTCGCTCCTTGCCCGCTACGTCGGCCGCCCGACACCGGTTTACCTCGCGTCCCGTTTTTCGGCTTCGCTCGCGAACGACGCGCGCGTCTACCTCAAGCGTGAGGACCTGAACCACACCGGCGCGCACAAGATCAACAATTGCGTCGGGCAGGCGTTGCTCGCGCGGCGCATGGGCAAGCGCCGCCTGGTGGCCGAAACCGGCGCGGGCCAGCACGGTGTGGCGACGGCGACGGTCGCGGCGCTGTTCGGCATGGAGTGCACGGTCTACATGGGGGAAGTCGACATCGCGCGCCAGAGTCCCAACGTGCGCCGCATGAAGCTACTGGGCGCGACCGTGCTCCCGGTCGCGTCGGGGACGCGCACGCTCAAGGACGCCACCAACGAGACCATCCGCGACTGGGTGACGAACGTGCGCACGACGCACTACATCATCGGCTCGACGGTGGGGCCACACCCGTACCCGACCATCGTGCGCGATTTCCAAAGTGTGATCGGGCGCGAGGCGCGTGCGCAAATGCTCGAGACGGAGAGCCGGCTGCCGAGCGACGTGGTCGCGTGCGTGGGCGGCGGGTCGAATGCGCTCGGCATTTTTTCCGCATTCCTCAGCGACGACGTGCGGCTGCACGGCGTCGAAGCGGGCGGATCGCGCGACGGTGACGCGGCGACGTTGTCGCACGGAACGCCGGGCGTGCTCCACGGCGCGTTCAGCTATCTATTGCAGGACGACCACGGCCAGGTGAGCCCCGCGCACTCGATCGCGGCCGGACTCGACTACCCAGGGGTGGGCCCCGAGCACAGCTTCCTGAAGGACGCGGGACGCGTTACCTACCAGCGCGTTTCCGACGACGACGCGCTCGCGGCGTTTTCGTCGCTCGCGCGCTTGGAGGGAATTCTCCCCGCGCTCGAGTCGGCGCACGCGCTGGCGTTCGTCCGCCGCGCGTTCGCCGGCGCCGCGGGGGATGGGCGCGTCGTACTCGTCAATCTCTCGGGCCGCGGCGACAAGGACGCCGACGCGGTGGAAGGACGGCTGCCGTGAAGGCGCTCGGCGATACCACGCGCGCGCTGCGATCGCACGGGCGCAAGGCGCTGGTGGCGTACTTCACCGCCGGCTACCCCGATGACGACGCGTTCGACGCGTTGGTGCGCGGCGCGGCCGATGCCGGCGCCGACGTGGTCGAGATCGGTATTCCCTTTTCGGACCCGATCGCCGACGGCCCCGTGATCCAGGCCGCGTCGAACGCGGCGCTCGCGCGCGGCGTCACGCTTGCGCGCGCGCTGGAGTCGATCGCGCGTCTCTCGCCTCTTGTCGACGTTCCCCTGGTCGTGATGAGCTACGTCAACCCGATCCTGCGCCTCGGCGTGGATGCGTTTGCGCGCGAAGCCGCTCGCGCCGGTGTGGCGGGTGTCATCCTCCCCGACGTCGCCTTCGAGGAGTCGGTGGCGTTTCGTCCCGCGCTGCGCACTGCCGGACTCGCGTACATCGACCTTGTGGCGCCGACCACCGACGAAGCGCGTATGAGCGAGATTGCGCGCGCGTCGGACGGCTTCGTGTACGTGGTGTCGATCACGGGTGTCACCGGCGCGGGTGCGGCGGCTCGGACCGACGTCGAAGGGATCGTCGCGCGCGTGCGCGCCGCAACCGACACGCCCGCCTACGTCGGCTTCGGCGTCTCGACCCCGGAGGCGGCCGCCGAGGTCGCGTCGGCCTCGGACGGCGTCATCATCGGGAGCCGCCTCGTCCGGCTCGCGGGCGAGGGGCCGGCCCAGGCCGCGGCCGGGCGCGTGGGCGATTTCTTGGCGAGCGTACGCCGGGCGCTCGATGGTTGAGACGCGACGGAAACCGGGCATTCGTGATACCATGGCGGCCGCTGGCCGCCGCCATTCAATCGAGAATCGGAGACACGCAGCATGATCGTGGTCATGAAATCGGACGCCACCATGTCCGACATCTCGAGCGTCATCAAATCGCTCGAATCGATGGGCTACAAACCGCACCCGACGCGCGGCGCGGACCGCACCATTATCGGCGTGGTCGACGCGCGCCAGGGCGCCGACTTTAGTCAAATCGAAAGCACGCCCGGTGTGGAGCAGGTCATTCCCATCACCAAGGCCTACAAGATGGTGAGCCGCGAGTTTCGGCCCGAAAACACCATCGTCAACGTGAACGGCGTCGCCGTGGGCGGACCGGAGTTCGTCGTGATGGCGGGTCCGTGCGCGGTCGAGAACCGCGACCAAGTCTTGACCGCGGCGCGCGCGGTCAAGCATGCGGGTGCTTCGATCCTGCGCGGCGGCGCGTTCAAGCCCCGTACCTCGCCGTATAGTTTCCAAGGACTGGGCGAGGACGGGTTGAAGATCCTGCTGGCGGCCAAGCGCGAAACCGGACTCCCCGTCGTCACCGAGGTCATCTCGCCCGAGTTGGTTCCCTTGGTGAGCGAATACGCCGACGTGCTCCAGATCGGGGCGCGCAACATGCAGAACTACGCGCTTCTCGAAGCGGTGGGCAAGATTCGCAAGCCCGTGCTCTTGAAGCGCGGAATGATGTCCACGGTGGAAGAGCTCCTGATGGCGGCCGAGTACATCCTTTCTAACGGCAACCAGCAGGTGATTCTGTGCGAGCGCGGGATTCGGACCTTTGAGAACTCGACGCGCAACACGCTCGACATCTCCGCGGTGCCGGTCATCAAGCGCAACTCGCACCTGCCGATCATCGTCGACCCGAGCCACGCCGCCGGTCACACGGAGTTCGTGTCTGCGCTGGCGCTGGCGGCGGTCGCGGCGGGAGCGGACGGACTCATCGTCGAGGTGCACCCGTGCCCCGAGACGGCGTGGTGCGACGGCGTCCAGAGTCTCTCGATCGAGAAATTCAACGAGATGATGACGGGCATTCGCGCCGTCGCCAAAGCGGTGGGACGACCGCTTCGCGACGCCAGCTAGCGGGCCGCGGTCCGCGACCGCCGGCTTGGGAC
>DASPGK010000131.1:0-5372 GCA_035620655.1 Candidatus Krumholzibacteriia bacterium | reverse complement strand
CGATCTCGATCGCTTCCACTTCCCGCTTCTTCATCTCGCCGACCCAGAACTCGAAGGGCCCGTAGTGCTGAGGCTCGACCGGGATGCGGTATTCGTTCAGCAAGAGGAAGTCGTTCGAGCTGCGGATGAAGATGCGGCCCTCGCGCTCCATGATGCGCGCGAGCGATTCCATCACTTCGGCCAGCACGCGCTGGGTGGCGCGGTTGTTGAGGTCGTAGAGGCGCAGCGTCTTACTGGCTGCGAACAAGCGAATGACGAGGGCTTCGCCGTTGAGCTTCAAGAACGCGCGATCTTCGGGCGTGCGACCGTCGTCGTCGGCGGTCATCGTGGCCTCGCCGGCTCCCATGTGGATGCGGTCGTCCATCATGCGTCCTCACCGCCCTTCGGAGTCTTCCCCGCCAGCACGGCCGCGAGGTTCTCCTTCGCGCGCTGCGCGCGCAGCCGCACCGCTTCGCTGCTGTCCTCGCACAGGCGCGTGAGCACGTCGAGCGCGCTGCGGTCGCGGATGCGCTCGAGCGCCTTGATGGAAAGCAGCTTGGATTCGTTGCCCTTTCCGAGATGGATCAGCTTGCGCTTCTCGAGCAGCGATCGCAGTTGGTCGACGGTGTGCGTATCGCCCACCGAGCCCAGCGTCTTGAAGATCGTCTCTTGCTCGTCGCTCGCGCGCTCGGCCAGATCCTTGGCGAAGGCCATCTCGGCCAGTTTCTCGCGCACCTTGGGCTCGTTGCGCGCGGCCAGCGCTTCGAGCACGCGGATGCGTACGCGCTTGTCGAGGTCGTTGAGCGACTGCAGCAGGAGCTGGGTCGCGTCCGCGTCGTCGTCCGCGGCCACGATGCCGAGCATCTCGAGCTTGACGCGCGCGTCGGGATAGAACACCAGCTCGCGCAGGCGCGGGGTGAGCGCCTTCACCTTGAGCGCCTTGGCGAGGTAGACGGCGTCGATTGCTTCTTCCGGATGGTCGACGTCGAGGTGGTCGATGATGTCGAGGACGTCTTGCGGCGATTCGCCCGCAATGGCGAGGATGGCGTCGCAGATGCGCTTGTGCAGCACCGGGCCCTCCGCGCGATGGAGGGTCTTTACGAGCGCGTCCAGCGCCGGCGTACCGACCACCATCGCGTAGGCGATGCCCGCGTCCGCGCGCCCGTCGGCGCTGGTGCTCTCGAGGAACGACGCCACCAGGTCGGGGTCGGCCAGGCGCGCGAGCTCCTTGTCGCAGAACTGGCGCACCGGGTCGGTCAGGTCTTCGCGGGCGCGGAACTCTTTGACCAAGCGCACGACGCGCTCGAGCGTCGCGGGATTCTTTTCGTGTAACGCGTACTCGACCAGGCGCTCGACCACCGTCGTGACGTCGCGGACCGCGGATGCGTCGACCAGGAGCGTGAAGACCAGGATCGCTTCGGCGAAGGCGGCCACACCATCCTCGGTCTTCTCGCGCTCCAATTCGGCGCGGTAGAGCGCGGTCTCGTCGCCCGTCATGTTGAAGCACGAGCGCAGGGTGCGCTGATACGCGGCTTCGCGCTCGCCGTCGTCGTCCTTGTGGTGGTGCTGCCCCGCGATGCCGCGCAAATACGTATCGATCGACCCCAGCGACGCGGCTTGGTCGACGATCACGCGCCCCTTCTCGGCGAAGCTCGGGTGGTCGGGCAGGAGTTCGGCGTGGTCGCTGGTCTCGTCGGAGCGCGCCTCCGACGATCCGTCGGCGGAGCCGGCCCCGAATTCCTCCGCGACGTAGTCGTCGAGAACGCGGTAGTGGATGTGCTCGAAGTTGGCGTTCCACAGCCGCGTGACGATGTCCTCGTCGCCGCCCAAGCTGTGCAGCTCGTCGGCCATCATTTCGACCAGCCGATCGACTTCCTCGCCCACCGACCGGGGCTGGAACGTCAGCTCGCCCACGCCGTCTTTGTAGAGCAGGAAGGCAAGGCTCTCTTCGCGGCGCGGGTTCTCGTAGACGATGCTGTCGCTCCAGCGAATCACGAATTGGTCGACATCGAGCACGAGCTCGTCCTCGAACTCGAAGAACTTGCGCATGGCAGCGCCCAAGTCGCCGCGGAACTGCTCCAGCCGCGGGTTGTTGGCGGCGTAGATCTTCCGGCCGGCGACCAGCTTGGTCAGCGCCTTCAAGACCTGCTCGGCGGCGGCGACGTGCTCGGGCGGAGCCTGAGTCTCGACGGTGGTGTTTGGCTTCGTATCTTTCATGACAATCCGGACATGGCAAAAAGGGGAAATCCAACGAGAGGGAGCAACCCATATGCCACCCCACATTGCCGGTCGGGGCTAGCCGAAGCGGTCCGCTTCGTGCATACTCCGCCGATATTTCGCGGCCCGGAAGGGGTCTCCTCAGACATGAAACTATTGCGTTCACTTGCACTTACGCTACTCTTGGCGGGCGGGCTGGCCGCCGTCGGCGACGACCCGGCAGAAAGCGCCGGTCCGGCCCTCACCGCAAGTCGCGACCTCACGGACGCGGAAGTGCGACAGGTCCTGCACCGCGTCTTCAACGCGCAGATCCGGGCGGCCCTGACCTGGACCGACTCCTTGGCCCCGATCGCCAAGAGCGAGCCCAAGTACCACCTCATGCGCGCGCGACTCCAACGCGAGTTGATCCCCGTCGACGACGAGCAGAAAGAGGTCGTGAAACAACTCGCGCAGCCGCTCTATGTCGAGCTCGACCAGGTCATCGCGACCTGCGACGCGCGCATCAAAGCGGGCGAGACCGACCCCGAGCTGCGCTTGTATCGCGGCTGGGCGTGGATGTTCTCCTCGCACGTGCACACTTACGAGAAGAGCTTCTGGTCCGCGGGTCGCGACGCCAAGAAAGGCAAGGAAGATCTCGAGTGGTACCTGCAGCAGAAGCCCGGCGAGCCGGTGGCGTCCAGCCTGATGGGGGCGTTTCTCTACTTCGCCGACACGCTGCCCTCGGCGTACAAGTTCGTCTCAAAGCTCCTCTTTCTCCCCTCGGGCGACCGTGACCGCGGCCTGCAAATGATGGAGCTCGCGCAGGGCTACGATTCGATTCAAGAGACCGACAACGCGCTGATTCTGTACTCGGTGTACATCGGCTTCGAGGGTCGCTTCGAAGAGGGGCTCGAAGGATTCTCGTTTCTGCGGCGCGTGTACCCGCGCCATGCCACCTTCGTGCGCCCCGAGGCGATCCTGTACCCGCTGATGCCGCGGCGGGGCTCGGCACTCGGCGACAGCCTCGACGCGGCGGTCGCACGCCTAAGTCAAATTCCGGCCAACGAGACCGACCACACCACCTTCACGCTGATTCGTTTTCAGCGCGCTTACGCCGATCGCATCTACCAACCGTCGCGCGCGATTCCTCGGCTGGAGCAAATGATTCGGGAGAATCCGGAGCACCCCGACTGGGTGCCCGCCTTCAGCGCCTTCGAGCTGGGCCGCATCATGGCGCAGCACGGCGAGAACGAGCGTGCGAAGGAGCTGTGGAAGCGCGTGCTCGCCGACACGCGTACGAAGTATCTGCACGACGAGGCGAAGAAAATGCTGTCCGACCTCGACAAGCCGCCTGCAGCCACGGGTCCGGGCCCGTCCGACGTCGAGGCGATCTACGGGTCCGACATCGCCTCACGCGAGCGCGTGCGCGCCGCGTTGGAAGCGGTGAAGAACCCGACGGTCGCGGATCAGTTTTATCTGGGAGAGGCGTGGCTCATGTCGGGCGACCAAGAGAAGGCGCTCGACGCGTACACCGGGGCCATCAATCCCAAGGTGTGCGTGTGGGACCACGTCTACCAGATGATCGCGAGCACGCGCGCGGGCGAGATCCTCGCCAGCCGCGGCGAATACAAGGCGGCCGCCAAGCACTACGAGCGCGCGGGGAGTTTCTGGCACAAGGAGCTCTACTTCGACTGGCTGTTCGAGGCGCGCAAGCGCTACTTCGAGCGGCTGGACGAGGGCAAGGAGACCACGCCGCCCACCATGCTGACGACGAGTCGGTGAGTTAGCTACCGAGTCACTCGCGCGAGGCCCGCGTTCCTCCGCATCCCTTCCGCCTTTGCGCGCCGAATCGCACTCCCGCGGGTCTTCTCGCGAAACTCCTCGTCGCTGATGGTCGCGAGTTCGTCGAGCGTCATCTCGACCAGCGGGCTGCGGTCCCCACGGAAGAACACGAGCGACTCCGACGCCACCCGGTTGAAGGGGCACACGCTCTGGCAGGTGTCGCATCCGTAGACGTCGATGCCGATCTTGGAGGCCAGCTCGGGGTCGATCTCGCCCCGCTTCTCGATGGTGAGGTACGAGATGCAGCGGCGGGCGTCGAGGACAAAGGGGGTATCGAGCGCGCCGGTCGGGCAGGCATCGATGCAGCGCGTGCACTTTCCGCAAAGCGTCTCGAGTGGCTCGTCGGCCTGCATCTCCAGATCGGTGAGCACTTCGCCGAGGAAGATCCACGAGCCGTACTCGGGCGAGATGACGTTGGTGTTCTTCCCCAGCCACGCGATCCCCGCGCGCAGCGCCATCGAGCGGTCCGATATGGGCTGGATGTCGCAGCAGACGCGCGTCGCGGCGTTCGGGAACGCGAGCTTGAGCCTGGCTTCGAGCTCGGAGAGCATCCGCTCCATCACGGCGTGGTAGTCCTCGCCGTGCACGTAGACCGAGAAGCGCCCGCGCCCGTCGCGGCCGTCCATTTCGAGCTGCTTGCGTTCGACGTCTTGGTAGTAGTTCAACGCGACGCACACCGCGGAGCGCGCGCCGGGCAGGAGCAAGGTCGCGTCCTCGCGCAGCACGCGATGGCGCTCCAAGTAAGTCATGTCGCCGTGCATGCCGGCGCCGAGCCAGCGCGCGAACGCGTCGTTGGCGTGCACATCGGATTCCAGCGACGCAATACCCACCAGCGAGAAGCCGACGTCGCGCGCGATCTCCTTGACGATCTCCTCGCGCGGGAGCTCCATCGAGTGACCGCACATCGCGACTACTCCCCCCTCTTGTTTCGCCGGCGGCGCGGCGGTCTGCGGGGCGGCTTCTTGGGAGGTTTCTTGGGGGTGCCGGACCCTTTGCTGCGCTTGGCCTTCTTCACCGCGGCTTCGACGGCCGCGTCGGTGGAACCGTCCTCGGCGTCGCGCAGGCGGTCGTGGAAGTGGCGCAGGCCGCGGTCGACCAGGTCGTGCATCGAGTTGTGCTCGAAGCCGTGGCGCGGGATCCACTGCCCCGCGCGCTTGCCGGTCAGTACTTCGATGCCCTCGTCGACGGTGCGTACCGCGTAAATGTGGAAACGCCCCTTCTTGACCGCGTCCACGACGTCACGCCGCAGCATCAACTCGTCGGCGTTGAGCGCGGGAATCATCACACCCTGGCGTCCGGTCAGGCCGCGTCGCAGGCACACGTCGAAGAAGCCCTCGATCTTCTCGTTGACGCCG
>DASPGK010000130.1:0-7917 GCA_035620655.1 Candidatus Krumholzibacteriia bacterium | reverse complement strand
CGGACCCCGCCTGCGACGGGAAGTTCCCGTCGCTGCGCGGCGACTGGCGCGATCTCATGGGGTCGTTCGACGCGGGGCCATTGCGCACGGTCTACAGCGACTCGCTCGATTCGCGCGTGGTCACCATGGAGCGCGGCCCGTTCTGCGAAGCGTTTCGAAACGCTCTCATGACCACGACGGTGCAGCGCCGAATGCCCTTCATCATCCACTACGCGGCGCGCGGAAACTTCTACCCGTTTTTCAATGTCGCCCCGCCCGACACGGGCAGTGTCTCGCCGTTCGCGGAGGGGATGTACCTGTGTGTCACGTGTCCCGAAGGCACCCAACGCATTACGAGCGACGAAATCGAAACCGAAACCGCCGGGACCTTCCCGGGGCGCTACCGCGTCGACGAGCAAGTCGGCGCGTGCAACGAGTGGGGACTCGCACCGCTGTCCGACGAAGCGCTGGCACCGGTTTCGGCGTCGGTTCCGACTCTGTTGATCGCGGGGGGCATGGACTACGTTACCCCGGTTTCGTGGGCGCAGCTGGTCTCCTCGCGATTGAGCGACAGCCGCGTGGTCGTGATCGACTATCTCGGACACTATCCCGACGGCATGGCCAACCTGGAGTGCCTGGACGAGTTGATTCGCGCGTTTTTGCGCGCGGGAACCACCGTGGGTCTCGATATCTCGTGCGTCGAGACCATGACGCCGCCGCCGTTCACTATAGATTGAGGGCTTTACATAATCTCTGCATTGACGTTCGTGCGTAAACGGGTGTACACTCCTCTCTGACGCCACAGTTCCAACCCGGCGTCCGATGCCCATGCGACAGTGGCGAGGGCGTGTCCCGGGCGGTCGGTCCCGACTCCCGGATACAGGAGTAATCGCCGCGATCCTCATCGCTTGCGTGGGCCTGCGTCCGGCCTCGGCGCAGAATGCGACGGTCGGGCTCTACACCGACCCCTCCGGCTCCACCTGCAATTTCACCGGCGATGCTCCGGGCGTCGTCACGGCCTACGTCGTAGTCCGGCCGGGGGCGCCGGGAGTGACGGGCGTTCAGTTCTCCGCTCCGCTGCCCGCCTGCTTCGGCGCGACCTACATGGGCGAATCGGTCCCGCCCAACGCGCTCGTGATCGGGAACTCGCAGACCGGCGTGTCGATTGCGCTGCTGTCGTGCGCGTTGCAGCCGGTCTCCGTGATGCAGATCACGTACCAGCAGATCGGCGGCACCACGCCCTGCTGCCCGTATCCGATTCTCCCCGACCCCACGCTGACCGAGGTGGTTGCGACCGATTGCTCCTTCCAGCCCACGCCGATTGGCACGATGACCGCCCGCTTGAACTCGGACGGGACGTGCCCGTGCACCGGCAACAGCGCGCCGGATACTCCGTCGAATCCCGTACCGACAGACGGTGCGCTGGCGCAGAGCCGCACACCGTTGCTGAGTTGGTACGCGGCGGACGCGGACGGCAATCTCGCCGAGTTCGACCTGTACCTGGGAACCACATCGCCGCCTGCGCTCGTGGCAGCCGGACTCACGCAGCCGTACTACCGGCCACCGGGACTCGATGCGCTGACGCAATACTACTGGCGCGTGGTCGCTCGCGACGGGCTCGGCCTCGAGTCGTCTGGGCCGACGTGGACGTTCACGACGCGCGCGACCAACTATCCGCCGTTCGCTCCCACGCCGGTGTTTCCCACGGATCTTGCGTGGGGCGTTCAGTTGAATACGGACCTGGCGTGGTCGGCGTCCGATCTCGACGCGGACGTCCTCGTCTACGACGTGTATTTCGGCACTTCGTCGACGCCCCCGCTGGTCGCTTCGGATCTCTTGGTGCCGAGCTACGACCCCGGCCAGTTGAACTATTCGACGCACTATTATTGGCGAGTGGTCGTGAGCGACGGAACCGACGAAACCTCCGGGCCCGTGTGGACCTTCGAGACCCGGGGATCGAACACGCCCCCGTCGGCTCCGACCAACGAGCAACCCCCGAATACACTGACCGGCGTTTCGGTCATGCCCGTCCTTTCGTGGCAAGCCGATGACCCCGACGGCGACCCGCTCGTCTATCGAATCCATTTCGGCACGACGAATCCTCCGCCGCCGGCGGCGCAAGGTTTGACACAGCCGACGTACATGCCGGGGACGTTGATGGCCAACACGACCTACTATTGGCGCGTCTGGGTGAGCGACGGGCAGTTCGAGACGCCCGGTCCCGGCTGGAGCTTCACCACGGGAGGGGTCAACTCGCCGCCGACGGCACCTGCCAACCCGGCTCCGCCGCACAATCAGACGAACGTCGCGCTGAACCCGGTGCTCTCGTGGACGAGCAGCGATCCCGACGGAGATCTGCTCGTGTACCGGGTCCATTTCGGCACGTCAACGCCGCCGCCGCTGGTCGCGCAGGGATTGACGCAGACGTTATATGGCCCCGGGACGCTCACGGGCAGCACCACCTATTATTGGCGCGTCGTCGTCAGTGATGGTGCCAGCGAGGTCATCGGACCCGTGTGGTCCTTCCGGACCGGCACCGGCGACATTCCGCCGGGACAGCCGTCGGTTGGTCTGTACGCCAACCCGACCGGTTCGCTGTGCAGCTTCACCGGAGACGGGCCCGGCATCGTGACCGCCCACGTCATTCTGCGGCCGGGCGCGGTCGGTGCGACCGGCGTTCAGTTCGCGGCCCCGGTGCCGGGGTGTTTCGGTGCAGTTCACCTCAGCGACGTCGCTCCCGCCGGTATGCTCACGTTGGGTACCTCACAAACGGGGGTCTCGGTCGCGATCGGAAGCTGCGTCAACGAGCCGGTCAAGGTGCTCGAGATCACGTATTTCCGCTCCGGCGGGGCCACCGCCCCCTGCTGCCCGTACCCGATCGTCGCGGATCCGCACGTGGGGTCGATTGTCGTCGCCGATTGCACGTACGAGCTGTACGACGTGCCGGGGGCGACGAGCTTCTTCAACGCGAACGAGTCGTGCCCGTGCGGCGTGGAGCCTAGCCCGCCCTCGATTCCGACCAATCCGCAGCCGGCGGACCAAGCGGTCGGCGTTTCATTCACGCCGACCTTGAGCTGGTTCGCGTCCGACGTCGACGGCGATCTCGAGGAGTTCGACGTGTACTTCGGGACCACGCCGACGCCGCCGCTGGTCGCAGCGGGTCTGTTTCCCATGGAGTACACGCCGGCACCATTGGATCCCTTTACCCAATACTACTGGCGTGTGGTGGCGCGCGACGCGGGTGACCTCGAGACATCCGGTCCGGTCTGGACCTTCACGACGCGTGTGACGAACCAGCCGCCGCTTCCGCCGTCCGACGAGAGTCCGCACGACGGACAAGTCTCGGTCCCGCTGACCGCGTCGTTGTCTTGGACGGGCACCGATCCGGAGGGCGACCCCTTGACGTACGACGTGTACTTCGGCACGGCGGCGAATCCTCCGTTGATCGCCAGCGATCTCACCAACTCGTCCTTTTCGCCCGGCGCGCTGCAAATCGAGACGCAGTACTACTGGCGCGTGGTTGCCAAGGACGGGACCGACGAGACGTCGGGCTCGACGTGGATGTTCCGGACCCTCTTCGTCGGTGACGTCATCCCGGACGGGCAGCTGACGGTCGCGGACGCCGAGTGCGCGCTGCGACTGGGGCTGTTTGACTTCAGCTGCGGCGGGAGCGGCGCGTCCGACCGCGCCGACGTGGATTGCAGCAACCGCGTAACACCGCGGGACGCGCGCTGCATCCATAAGAAAGTCGTCGATGGATCGTGCACGTTCTGCGGCGGCGGCACGGCGGCGCCGGAGAACGCCGTCGTCCAGCCGGTCTTGTGGGCCACCAACACGTTCCGCGACGGCGACGAGTTGGTATCGCGGCTTTTCTTATCGGGCGTTGCGTCGCTCGAGGCATTCGGCTTCTACGTTCGACACGATGCCAACATCGCCTTCTCGCGGGCGCTACGATACGACGTGACCGCGGGCTTCGAGGGGTTCCACTGGACCCCGTCGCCGCTTCCGCCGTTCATTCCCGCGGCGGTGGGCGGGTACACGCTCGGCGGTGTGCCCGCGGACATCGGGGTCGCCTTCGTCGAGTTGCGTTTCGTTGTGACCAGCGGCGAGTACGGCTACGCGTACGTCGAAGGCGGCTTCGACGATCTCGGCGGCGCGAACCAAGTCGTGATTCTAGTCGATGACGGCAACCCCACGCCGGTCCTGATCTCGCGCTTCGAAGCCGTGCGCTCGGGCTCCGATGTCGAAGTGCGCTGGGACTTCTCGAGCGACGAGCCGGTGGACACGTACACGCTCTATCGCCGCGACGAGAGCGCGGCGCTCCCGGTCGCGATCGCCGAGGGCCCGGCCGACGCCACGCGCTCGTACGTGGATCGCACGGTGGCGCCGGGGACGACGTACCGCTACGAGCTCCTCGTGCGCACGCGCGGCGGCGACGAGTTCCGCTCGGAGACCGCGACGGTGACCACGGCCGAGCTCTCGCTGGCGCTGCGACAGAACCATCCCAACCCGTTCAATCCGCAGACGACGATCCCGTTCGACGTTCCGGGGGCGGGGACGAGCCGCGTGCGCCTGTTGGTGATGGACGCGGCCGGGCGCCTGGTGCGGACCTTGGTCGACGAAGCGATGCCGGGCGGCTCGCACGCGGTGGTGTGGAACGGGCGCGACCAGCGCGGGGGAGCGGTCTCGAGCGGGGTGTACTTCTACGTGCTCGACGTGGGCGGCGAGCGCCGCACCCGCAAGATGGTTCTCCTCAAGTAGCGCCGTCTGATATCGTCGCGGCGTGCCCACCGACGTTCGCACCGCCACCCCTGCCGATGCCCCGGTGATCGCCCCGCTGCTCGCCGAGTTGGGCTATCCAGCCACCCCCGAAGAGGTCGCGCGCCGAATGGAGTCGCTCGAGTGCGACGAGGGAGGCGAGGTGTTCGCCGCCCTCGACGACGGCGGCATGGCCGGCGTGGCCCACGTCCAGCGTCTCCCCGTGCTCCACTCCAACGAGCGCATGGCCCAATTGGTCCTCATCGTGGTCGCCGCGCGCGCGCGGCGCACGGGTGTGGGGAAGGCGTTGGTGGCGGCCTGCGAGGCGTGGGCCAAGGGAGAGGGGTGCAAACGAATGCTGGTCACCAGCGGCGAGGAACGCAAAGAAGCCCACGCGTTCTACGAAGCGATGGGGTATCATCATTATGCCCGCCGCTTCGCCAAGAAGCTCTAACGTGAGGTGAGCCCCCATGCCGGTGACGTACTCGTTCCACGGTAGCCTTCTCAAGATAGAGCTGGTCGCTCAGTACCAACCCGACGATGTGATCAAGGCGTTCGTCGCCGCGATGGACGACCCGAAGTGCCCCAAGCCCGCGTCCCTCCTGCTCGACGTTCGACGATCCGAAACGCTCGCGACCGCGGCCGTCGTCGACATTCGCCGCGTCGCCGAGTACGTCGGACCGTACGCGGCGCGCGTGGGCGGTCGCGTGGCGGTGGTGGCGGCGAGCGACGTCCACTTCGGTTTGAGCCGGCTGGGATCGGTGTACACCGAAGGCGTCGGGGTGGAAGCACAGGTCTTTCGCGACGTCGAGAGCGCGGTCGCCTGGCTCGGCTCGCCGAAAAAATAGTGCCGCGACTTGCCCCGCCCGGTTCTCGGGCGTAGAATTCGTTCGGCCGCGCCGCGATCTCACTCCAGGAGGCCTACCCATGTCGAAGAAAATTCTGCAGCTGGTCGGCGACTTCGCCGAAGACTACGAAGTGATGGTCCCGTTCCAGGCGCTGCAAATGGTGGGGCACACCGTGCACGCCGTCTGCCCCGACAAGAAGGCGGGCGAGACGATTCGCACCGCGATCCACGATTTCGAAGGCGATCAAACGTACAGCGAGAAGCGCGGGCACGACTTCGCGCTGAACGCGACCTTCGCGACGGTCCGCGAGCACGACTACGACGCGCTCGTGATCTCGGGCGGGCGGGCGCCCGAGTACATCCGCAGAAACGCGCGCGTGCTGGAGATCGTGCGCCACTTCTTCGATGCGAAGAAGCCGGTGGCGGCGGTGTGCCACGGCGCACAAGTATTGACCGCGGCCGGGGTGGTCAAGGGGCGCACGGTGTCGGCGTACCCGGCCGTCGGCCCCGAGGTGACCCTGGCGGGCGGCGAATTCGCGGACATCCCCATCAGCGACGCCATCACCGACGGCAATCTGGTCACCGCACCCGCGTGGCCGGCGCACCCGGCGTGGCTCTCGCAATTCTTGAAAGTGCTGGGGACCAAAGTCGTGGGCTAGAGCGAGCGTCCCGCCGGCGTAATTCCTTGGCAAATCTACGCATCGCCGCCGGGCGGGGTGTGCCGGGGGCGGGACTTTCTCGAAAAATTTCCCCCCGGGAATACATTCTCTGATTTATCTTCATTGAGCCGCAGTCCGCACCGCCTTGAATCCAGCGGTTCGTCGGGCCACCGGGAGTAAGCCGGGTGCCCGCTATCGCGGGCCGCCCAACCATCTCGAACTGATATCCGGCTCCGCCGGGCGGAGTCGTCTATGCATCTTTTAGGAGCTTCTCGACATGCGTAAGCGAATGTTCATCACGCTGGGGATCGTCCTCGCGATCGTCGCCGGGCTCGGCTATTTCAAGTACCGCCAGATCAAGATCGCGATGAGCGCGCCGTGGTCCGCACCGCCGGAGGCGGTGACGACCGTCGTCGCCAAAGAAGAAAGCTGGACCGCGAGCCAGACCGCCATCGGCACCGTGGTCCCGGTCCAGGGCGTGGTCGTGAGCGCGGACTTGCCCGGGTTGGTCGAAGAGATCACGTTCGACTCGGGTCGCTGGGTCAAGCAGGGAGACGTGTTGGTTCGCCTCGACACCAGCCAAGAGCGAGCGCAGCTGGCGGCGGCCTCGGCGCAGAGCGACCTCGCCAAGCTCAACCTCGAACGCGCCAAGGGCCTGCGCGAGAAGGGGGTCATGTCGCAGGCCGAGTACGATCGCAACGACGCGGAGGCGAAGACGGCCGAAGCGAACGCCGCGGCCTACCGCGCGATCATCGAGCGCAAGACCATCAAGGCGCCCTTTTCGGGCCGTCTCGGCATTCGCCGCGTCAACCTCGGGCAGTACCTCGCGGGCGGGGACCCGGTCGTGCCGCTGCAGGCACTCGACCCGATCTACGTCAATTTCTCGGTTCCGCAGCAGGAAGTGGGATTGCTGAAGGTCGGCGCGGAGGTCAACGTGTTGCTCGAGGGCCTCGAAGGGGTCGCGGCCACCGGCAAGATCACCGCGATCAACTCGCTCATCGATCCGGACACGCGCAACATCGAAGTGCAGGCGACGTTCCGCAACCCGGACGGCAGGCTGGGCGCGGGCATGTTCGTCCAGGTGCAGGTGGTCGGACGCGAGTCCAACAGTGTGATCGCGCTGCCGGCGTCCGCCATCAACTTCGCGCCCTACGGCAACTCGGTCTTCGTGGTCGAAGACGTGACGGGGCCAGACGGCTCGACGTACCGCGGCGTGCGCCAGCAGTTCGTCAAGCTCGGTGTCGGCCGCGGCGACCAGGTGGCCGTGCTCTCCGGGGTCAAGCCGGGCGAGGAGATCGTGTCGTCGGGCGTGTTCAAGCTCCGCCCCGGCGCCGCGGTGGAAGTGAACAACTCGGTGACACCGTCCAACGATCCGGCGCCGCAGCCCGAGGACAGCTAAATGAAGTTCACCGACCTGTTCGTTCGACGGCCGGTCCTGGCGATGGTCGTCAACCTGGTGATCCTGATCGCCGGGTTGCAGTCGATTCGCTCGCTCTCGGTGCGCCAGTACCCGCGCAGCGACATCGCGGTGATCAACATCACGACCGCCTACATCGGCGCCAACGCCGACCTGGTCCGCGGCTTCATCACGACCCCGCTCGAGCGCGTGATCGCTAGCGCGGACGGAATCGACTACATCGAATCGACCAGCACGCAGGGGTTGAGCACGATCAT
>DASPGK010000129.1:0-4693 GCA_035620655.1 Candidatus Krumholzibacteriia bacterium | reverse complement strand
CCCGTGCCGGTTCGACTCCGGCCTCCGGCACCACTACATCTGAATCCGGAGCAGCACGGCCGGTATCGCGGCACCCACCAGGGTTCCGGTGAGGAACACCCCCAGCCAGTCCCAATCGACTCCCAGCAGGTGAAAACGCTGTTCCGGGTAGGATACGCGAACCGTTTCGATGGCCGAGTTGTCGGGGATGGAAGGCAGGCCCGGGTGAACGAACGCGCTCCAAAACGGGCCGGCGCTTCGCTCGCGGCCCAGCGCGCGGGCGCGGCTGGAACCCTGGACTGGAAAACGGTACTCGACGTCGTAAACCCGGGCCGTGAGATGGTGCACCGCGGCCGCTTTCGCCTCGACGCGCCAGGCGATCTCGCGCGTGGCCCGCACGCGCACCGAGCGCGGATCAACCAAGAGACCGTCGGACCCGGTGAGTTCGGCGGGGATTGCGCGCGCGTCGAGTCCCGGCTTCACGGTTGCGGTGACGAGCGCTCGCTCGCTTGCATGCAAGGGGCGGCCCGCGAAGCGAGACTCGAGTTGGAAGTACACAGGAAGTGCGACGATCAGCACGATCAGGATCGGCTTGCCGGCGGCGCGAAAATAGTCGATCTGGGTCGCGAGCGCGCCCAAGAGGGCACGCGTCAAGAGAACCACGTCGTCGGGATACAGACGCATCTCGAGGACGCGGGCCTGGAAACGACCGCGAGCGCGCGTGATGCGATCCGGCTTCGACGTGGCCCGGAATACCAGCGCAAAAGCGGCGCCGGAGAGAATCGACACGATGACGAGCGCCGCCGCGTGATGCCGCCCGAAGGGGAGCACCAGCGCGTCGAACAGCAGCGTGATTAGAAGCGCGATCGATTCCACGTCAGGAAATGTAGCCCAGGCCCTCGAGCTTCTTCTTGATATCGTCGGCGTCCGCGCCGGCGTCTTCGCTCCGATTCAACTCGCGCTCGACCACGTGCGCCACGAACTCGTCGACCGACGCGTAGCCGGCCTTCGCGGCCGCTTGCTTCGCGCGCTCGAGCAGGCCGGGGTCGAGCACGATGCCTTTCTTCCCGAACATCGTTTCCTCCTTGAGAGTGTTCCTTCAGCGACTCGACGCGGCCGTCGTCTCCGCCAGCACGTTGCGTCCCGTCATGGCCGGCGGCGCGGGCACGCCGAACTGCGCCAGGATGGTGACCGGCATGTCGAGCAGCGAGGGGTCGTCGATCGCGGCGCGCCGATTCATGAGCAGGATACCGGGCACCCAGCGATGGTCGATGCAATGGTCGCCGGTCCACTTGCCGAGGTTGGGCGTGATGACGTCGCTCGTGACCATCCCCAGCGCCGAGTCGTCGCTGCCGCGGTAGCCGCGATTGTAGCCGATCACCAAGTCGGGGGCGTCTGCGGCGTGCGCGCCGTGATAGACCTCGCGCCCGCGGTACACGGTCGTGATCACCTGCTCGCCGGTTTCCGGGTCGCGCAGTGCGAGAAGCCCGCGTGAGATCTCGTCGAGCAGTTCCTCGACCTGACCCGCGGGCACGATGCCCTTCGACTCGCGCCCGGCCCGGTTGACGTACAGCCCGTTGATGCCCGCACCGTACGCGCGTGTCCGGCGCCAGAACACGTTGTTGAACAGCGGGTGCTGCCCGATCTCGTCCGACCGAATGAGCGCGAGGTACCCGTTTTGATGGAGCCACGAGTTCAGGTTGACCTTCTTGTAATAGGGCGCGAAGCCATGGTCGGAGAGGACCATGAGCGTGGCGTCGGCGGGGATGCGATCGCGCACGCGGCCCAGCATGGCGTCCATTTCCTCGTACAGCTGGCCGAAGCGGTCGGCGAATTCACCGCCCGCCGGGTGCGCGGGGTGGGCGGGGTCGGCGTTGCGCCACAACGCGTGACACGACTGGTCGACGGTGGAGACGTAGAAGAACAGGAAGCCTCCCTCGTAGTCGTCGAGGACCGCGTCGAGCATACGCGAGCGCTCGGAGAGCAGCGTGTCGGTTTGCGCGACGAACTCCGCGTCGTCGAACACCCCCGCCTCCAACGCCTTGGTGTCCTCGGCGATCCCTTGGGTGTAATAGCGGCCCACGCGCGCAGCGAGCTCTCGTGCATAGTCGTCGGGAGTCGAGATCGGAAGCGCGGGTGCGGTCGGGTCGATGTTGAGCGGCGACACGTAGAGCTGCAGCGGCGTTACCGAGCGCAGGTAGAGTCGAACCATGCCGCGCAACTTCTTGAACGGCCCCGCGACGCGGAACGCGACCGGCACCCAATCGCTCCACTCGCCCGCAAAAAGCAGTGTCTGGGCGCCACCAATCGTGATGCGTGCGGCGTCGTGCTCGGGGTCGGCGTCGATCGCCATCGGGCACGAGAGCGGCGCGCGATCCTTGCGCAGCGTGTTGGGCGGACCCACGAGGGTCGCTTGCGCGCGGTCGTCGAGCAACTCGATCGAATAGATGCGGCCCCCGCTCGCGTGCGCGCCGCGCCAGGCCTCGTCGTTGGTATAGAGCGAGAAGGTCCCGTAGGAGCCCAAGAGATCGGGCGTCCCCATGCCCGCAAGCGACCGTGCGCGCGTTTCCGCGGGCGGGTAGTTGGCGGGCACGCGAACGATCGTGCAGGGGACGTCGTGGCGGTCGAGGACCTGCCAGAACGCTTCGCCGCCGCGCAAGAGCACCGTGCCGCCGCGCGAAAGCGGCAGCACCCAATCGCCGAGCGACAGCGTGCGGCCCGGTTCGACGACGTCCGCCGCGGAGAAGACCGGGGTGTAAGTCGCGGGGTCGCGGTGGATGAAGTCGAAAATGCCGTGTCCGCCGGGATCCATCCCGGTGATGAAATTCGACCACGCAACCGGGCTCTGGGGAGGGATCGACGTTTCCAGGCTGTCGAAGGATCCCTCCGCCGCCAAGCGCGCGAAGTTCGGCATGCGCCCCTCGGCGATGAACTTTGCGAGCAGTCCCGGGTCCATGCCGTCGATCCCGATCACGACCACGGAGGTCTCCGCGCGCGCGATGCACGCCGAGATCACGAACGCCGCGAGAGTCGCGCGCGCGAGTCTGCCGGCGCGATTTCTCATCGCGCAGCCAGGCTTCGGCCCGTCATGTACGACGGTACCGGTACGCCGAAGAGATCCAGGACGGTCGGCCCGAGATCCATCAAGCGAGACTCGGCGCTCGACAATGGCACGTTGGTGAACAGGACGCCCGGCACCACCTCCGAATCCATGCAGTGGTCGCCGCTCCATCGCTTGGTGTTGTCCTCGAAGAGCTCGGGGCGTACCGCACCCTTCGCGCAGTCCCACGACACGCGGTAGCCGACTTCGTAGCCGGGGAGCAGGTCGGGTCCGATGGTTCGATAAGGCCCGCTCCATTCGCGGGCGACGTCGACCACGCGCCGGATGCAGCGCGCACCCCCGTCTTCGAGCAACACCAGGCGCTCGCAGATGCGCCGCTTGAGCGCGTCCACCTCGGACTCGTCGACGATACCGTGTCGCTCGCGTCCCTTGCGATTGATGAAGATGCCGCCTAGTCCCAGCGCGTAGGCGCGCGTGCGCGACCAGTCGATCGCACTCAAGTATTCGCCCGGAGCCGCCCCGTCCCGCGTCACCAGGAGTCCTTCGCGCTCGAGCCAGGCGTTCAAATTGACACCGCGCCGAAAGGTCTTGAAGCCGTGGTCCGAAATCACGAAGAGCGCAGTCTTGTCGTCCACGTGCTGCACGGTCTCGCCCACCAACGCGTCCATGCGCCGGTACATGTCCTCGATGGCCCCCGCGTGGCGCGTGAGGTCGCGCCCGGCGTTGGCGGGGTGGGACGGGTCCAAGTAGCGAAAGAACATGTGCTGCAAGCGGTCGCTCACGTCGAACACGCACACGGCCAGCCCGCTGCGCAGCCGCGCGAGCGTGTGGAACCACATCGCGCGCCGCTCGTCGTGGTAGAGATACGCTTGATCGAGGAAGCCTTGCTCGTCGATGGCGCCGTCGTTCAAGGCGCCCGTGTCTTCGAGCAGACCCAGAGTTCCGAATGGCCCCAGGAGCTTGGCGAGATAGATCGAGAATACGCTCGGGTACGACACCGGCATGGCGGGGCGCTCGGGGTCGATCTGGATGGGCGTCATGTACACCGCAATCGAGCCGTTGAGCGTGACCGGGAGAAAGCGCACGATGCCCGCGAGGGTGACGCCGCGCGCGGCGCGAAACGTGAGACGAACCCACGGCGTGTAGGTTCCTTCGATCAAAGAAACCCGCTCCTTGCCCGAGACGAGCTGGAAGCGTTCACGGCCGTCGCGCACTGCGGCGCGGCGTATCGAAACCCGCGCGGTGAGCGTCTCCTTCTTGACGGGGCTCGCCGGCCCCGGAATCTCGACCTCGCCGCCGTCGGCCGTGATGGAAACGGTGACGCCGCCGTCGGGCTTGCGGGCCGGGTCGCTGGTAATGAAGGTGAACGAGCCCTGGCTCCCGCGCAGGTCGGGGACGCACATGCCCGCCACCATGACGCCGTCGATCTTCTCGACCGGAAAGGTAATGGGCACGCGCAACACCGAGCTGAACACTCCGTGGTCGGTCAACACGCTCCAGAACGTGCGGCTCTTGCGCAGTCCGCGCACGCCCGCCCGACCCCACGGCAGCGAGAACGGTCCCACGCGCACGAAGCGCGAGCTCCCGTACACCTCGCTCGACGAGAGCTTGGGCGCATACGTGCGCGGGTCGCGGGCGATGAAGTCGTAGATG
>DASPGK010000128.1:0-4605 GCA_035620655.1 Candidatus Krumholzibacteriia bacterium | reverse complement strand
AAACCCGAACGTGGCCACGTCGGCGCCGTGCGTGGACAACGGAACGACGGGCAGATCGTCCGGCAATTCGTGCAGCGAAGGTCCCTGCCGCAGGGCGGCCAGGAACACCGCGCCGCCCGACGCGCGCAACGACTTGGGGTGATAGGGATGCGCGGACTCCGCCAGCAGAACGACGTGCGCGGCGCCGAACGCCACCGCGGAACGGATCACCGCGCCCACGTTCTCCGGGTCTTGAAACGGAACCAGGATGCTGCACCCGGACGCGAATCCGTCCGCGGGCTGCCACGCCTCGATGGGCGGCGTCTCGACCAAGAGCAGCGGCGTTCCGGTTCCGGAAACGTCGAGACGTTGAAACAAGCGCGGCGAGAGTTGATACCACGCCACCGCGGCCGGGAGCGCGGCCGGCGGCGGCTCGTGCTTCGGGGTGCTGATCCAGGCTTCCGCCAGCTGGGGCGAGGCGCGCAGTACGTCGGCGACGATCTTGGCGCCCGAGACGATGGCCGCGTCGTGCTTGCGAATGCCGCGGCCGGTCAACGTCTTCGCGAGCCGCTTGAAGACGCGATTGTCGTCGCTTTCGATGACACGGAAGGAACGCGCGCTCATAACGATGGAAGCCCCGGCCGCCGAGTCTATATCAACTCGGCCACCGGGGCTTCGGAATTCGCGAGGCGTTCGCGAAGAACTAGCGGTACAACGCCTTGATCGCACCCCACGTCTTGTCCGTGGTCGGGACCGCCCCCGCGAGCACGAACTCGAGCGTGTAGCCCTGCGTGATGGGGCTGGTCTGCTGGATCAAAAAGCAGTAGTCGCCGGGTCCGAGATCGGGAGTCGGCAGCGAGTTGCCCGTCAACGACTCGGAGACGAAAAGCGGCATCAGGTTCGTCGCCACGTCGCCGCCGTCGATATGGATACCCGCCAGGAACAAGCCCGCCGTCGCCCCGCTGGGGACGAAGCTGGTCGTGCCCGCGTTGAAGGACGCGAACGCGATGTTGTCGGGGGCGAGTGCGTGCAGGGTGAGCCCGACCAGCATGTGCCCGGCCGGAATGTTGAACGTGATGTAGTCGCGATCGACCACGCCCGCTGGGTTGCCGGTCGTTCCGATGACGGTGTTGCCCCCGACCGACAGCGCGAGCAGCGTGGGCGCGCCGGGGTCGGTCGACAGATCACCGTTGATGGACTCGTCATGGTTGGCCGCGACCGCGGGGACTGCCAGTGCGACCAGTAGCAAAACCATAGCGCAGGTCTTCATGGTACCTCTCCTTGCTGTGAGGCGTCGTGGCTACGCCAATTCTGTAGGGTACTGCTCGAGGACTGCCATCTTGGACGCACGCCGCGGCCCGGTCGCTTCCCCATCCCTCGCGCGCCGTGTCGAGTTGGCTGCCCATGATTATACATGATTTTTCTTTTCGAATCCAGCCGCGACTCCCTCACTTGAGAAGGACCATCTTCCGCGACTCCGCTCGCTTGCCCGTGCTCAAGCGATAGAAATAGACGCCCGAGCTCTGCGCGACGCCGCGGTCGTCACGGCCGTCCCACACCACCTCGCGCGCGCCGGGTTCCGTTATCGCGTCGACGAGCGTCCGCACCGCGCGGCCGCTCGCGTCGTAAACCGCCAGCGACACGTGCTCGCGCTCGGGAACCACGAAACGTATGGTCGTGCTCGGGTTGAACGGGTTGGGACGATTCTGATCGAGTGCGGCGGAAAGCGCCGCAACCGAGAGCGCCACGATCGGAGACCAGAACTCTCCGTCCGCGTCGACGACGCCGATCTGATAGCGATAGGTCGCGCCCGGTTCGACGGTGCGGTCGACGTACACCATCTCTCCTCCCACGCCGGCGAGCGCGCCGATCTTCGTCAACGAGCCGCTCGGTCCGCCGCGATAGACGTTCACGCCCTCCACGACCAGGTCGGAGCGAAACGCCGCGTGTAGCACGACGCCCTCCACGCTCGGAACGGCCGAGAAGGAGAGAATGGCGACCGCGGTGGGGGCGCCGGCCGCGCGCTGTGCATAGACGTCGTACGTCCCGGTGCGGAGGTCCTCCCACGCGACGATGGCGGCCCCCGCGTCCGCGAAGGCGATGACCGGGTCGAACTGGTTGTCGGCGGCGCCGCAGAGTCGCACGCCGTCGGCGTCCCATTGCGGGCTCCCGCCCTGGTCGACTCGCCGCGCGTACACGTCGGTCGTGAAGTTGGGGCGATGATCCTGCCACGCGACGATCGCGCCGTGGTTCGCATCGGACGTGATCACGGGCTTGACCTGGTTGAGGGGCGCGGTGCACAGCGCCACCCCGTTGGCGGTCCAGGCGAAGTTGCCGCCGCCGTCGACGTGACTCGCGTAGATGTCGTAGTGTAACCCGCTGCGAAAATCCTCCCACGCGATGATCGCGCCCCCCGGCGGGGCGACTCCCAGCGCGAAGGTCGCGAGTCCGTCCCCCACGATTGCGGGATTGTTCTGGTCGCCCGGTTGCGCGCACACCGCGAGGCCGTTGGCCGTCCACTGCACGACGCCGTCGAAATCGACGTACTGCGCATAGATGTCGAGATTGCCATCGCGCTTGTCGGCCCAAGCGACGTACGCGCCGCCGAGCTGATCGACAACGAGCGCTGGTACCGACTGTTCCTCGAGGTCCGTGCACAGCGCCACCCCGTTCGTCGTCCACAGCGCGTTTCCGTCCGCGTCTATGCGCTGGACGTAGATATCGCCCAGTCCCGCCCGCTTGTCCACCCAGCACACAACCGCGCCTTCGCCCCCGTCCGCTACCGCGACCGGTGTGTTCTGCGCGCGCGCGGCGGTGCACACCTCCACACCGTCCTCGGCCCAGAGCGCGTTGCCGTCGGCGTCGACTCGTTGCGCGTAGATGTCGGGCTGTCCCCCGCGGTGATCCTGCCACGCGACGACGGCACCGCCCAAGTCATCGGAGACGATGGTTGGGTTGTGCTGGTTGAGGTCGAGCGCACACAGGGCGACCCCGTCGGTGGTCCACATTGGATTTCCGTCCGCGTCGACGCGCTGGACATAGACGTCGAAATTGGTGCTCGTGCGCGCGTCCTCCCACACCACGATGGCACCGCCGGCGCCGTCGGAGACGACCTTGGGGTCGGTCTGGTCGTTGGCCTCGAGACAAACCGCGACTCCGTTCGCGGTCCACACGGCGTTTCCCGTTTCATCGAAGCGCTGCACGTAAATGTTGAACGAGGTGCCGTCGCGACGGTCTTGCCATGTGACGAAGACCCCGGTCCCGCCGTCGGAGGCCATGGCGGGGTTCATTTGCAGGTCGTCCGCGGTGGATACGACGTTGCCGTCGACGGTCCAGTCGGCGAGGGACGGATTGGGTGAAGCGGTCAGTGCCAACACGACCGCAAGCAGACGAAGAGCGGTTTTCATGAGCGCTACTCCTGGTCGGCGGTAGCGACCGAGGCTCATGACGAGATTGCAGCCCTTAGCAGATTTGCGGCTCCGATCGAGCCGCGCTCCCTCGGTGCGGAAAAATGATACCATATCGCGTACGGCGACCGGGCCCGAAAGTTGCACTCCAGGGCCGCATGACCGGGTTCTTCCGCATGGCCGCGCCTCTCGTGCTGTTGCTCGCCGCCGCGTGCGCGCAGCAGAAATCGTCCACGCCGGACGATGTCTCGGCCCGCTTCCATTCGTTGCGCGACAGCTTGGACGCCAACTTTCCCGGGGAGGCGGTCCACAGCCTCGAGGCGTTCGTGGACGAGAACGCCCGCTATCAGGTCGCCGACAGCGCGCGCGCGGAGATGCTGCACTTCCGTTCGATGCTCGATGGTCGCTACCACGAGGCGCGCGAGCTGGCGCGGGAGGGCGAGTTCGACGCCGCGGAGTACATGTTTCGCGATCTCGCGCTGCTCCCCGACACCGAGGACGGCGCAAGTGCGGCGCGCCACCTCGAGTTCGAGTTCTATTTCGAGAAGGCGAAGTGGCTCTTGGTTCGCCAGCGCTTCGAGGAGAGCGAAGCGGTCGCACGCGAGCTCTTGACGCGTGACCTCAACCGATTCCAGCGCGACCAAGTCGAGCAGATCCTGGACTATCACGCCAACGTGGACGGCGCGATGACGATGTCGCAGCGGGCCAGCGCCGAAGGTGCATGCCGTCAGTTGGTTGTCTTCTTGGCCAATCTCTACGTCAACGACGGTCACTACCCGTCGAGCCTATCGTTGTCCGAACTCGAGGGCCTCGACCCCTACGCATCGCAGACCATCTCGAACGCACTCGCGTCCATCGAGGACTACCGCGCGACGCAGGACACCTACTCGCTCGTGGCCGTGAGCAAGGATGGCCATCGCTTCCGGATCGAGAACGGGAAGATCGAGGACTAGATGAACTTGAGCGCCATCTTGGCGCGCTTCAGGTAGAGCTCCACTTCTTCGATGCGGCCCCGGAGCGTGCTCGCCTCGTCGACGCCCTTCACACCCTTAATGAGATACTCCATCGCCTCTTGCGCGCCGCGTAGTGCCTTGGCGGCTTCGTCGCGCTGGTCGTCGGTCAGTCCCATAGTCGCGCCTCCTTTGCGTTCCTACGCGTGGATTTTTCGGTAGCGAAGCCGGTGCGGCTGGTCGGCGTCGTGTCCCAGGCGCGCGTGGCG
>DASPGK010000127.1:0-2690 GCA_035620655.1 Candidatus Krumholzibacteriia bacterium | reverse complement strand
AAGTCCGCGCCCGAGTCCCCGATGATGTTCCTGAAGGGCCCCAACGCGCTGTGCGGCGACGGCGACGTGGTTCCTTATCCGCGCGGTGTGGAGCAGTTCGACTACGAAGTGGAGCTCGCGTTCGTCATGGGCAAGCGCGCGCAGCGCGTGCCGCGCGAGGGCGCCTACGGGTACGTCGCGGGCTACGCGGTGTTCATGGATCTGACCGCGCGCGACCTCCAGGTACGCGAGAAGCAGTGGTTCCGCGCCAAGAGCACCGACGGCAGCGGACCGCTGGGGCCGTGGCTCACCACCGGCGACGAGATCCCGGACCCGCACGCGCTCGCAATCTCCCTCGCCGTCAACGGCGAGTCGATGCAGTCGAGCCGCACCGACCGCATGACCTTCACCGTCGACTACCTCGTGCACTACATCTCGCAGACCGCGACCCTCGAGCCCGGTGACGTGGTCGCGACCGGGACGCCGGCCGGGGTGGGTGTGTACCGCAAGCCGCCCCGCTTCCTGCAACCCGGCGACCGTCTGGTCGCGAGCATCGAGGGCCTGGGTACGCTCTCGTGCCGCATCGGGTGAGCGATCCGCGTCGCAGCGAGGTGCCGCGCGCCCAGGCGCGCGTTCTGGTCGTGTCGCTGTGGGAGACGATGTGGTCGCTCGGGGTCGACGCCGACGTCAAGGCCGGCGTTTCCGACGACGAGCACTTCGTCGAGCGGTTCGCGCGCGCCGGATACGAGCTGCACTTCTTACGCCCCGCTTCACGACGCCCGATTACCGCCCAGGACCCGCGCGTGCACACGCATTACTATCCGAATTTCTTCCGGCCCACCAGTCGCTTGCCGACGTGGATTCGCCGTCCGCTGTGGCCGCTCGTGTACGCGCTCGTGGTAACGCCGCGGGTGCTGAGGCTGGCGCGCGAGCTGCGAATCGACGTGGTCCTCGGCCATACCTACTACGCCGCGCCCACGACGTGGTGGTGCCGCAAACGGCTGGGGATTCCGGGCGCGGTCAAGCTATTCGGCGTGATGGACCTCGTGCACACCGAATGGCCGCCGCTCAAGTACGCGTTCAAGAATTTCGAGCAGCTATCGTCGTTCAAGTACGAGCAAAGCGCGTGGATCGTCCTCGACGACGGCACGCGCGGCGGCGAGATACTGCGCGAGCGCGGCGTCCCCGCCGAGAAGATCCACTTCCTCCCCAACGGTCTCGACGTCGAGTGGGCCGATCTCACGATCGATCGAGGGCCGGCGCGCGCGCGCTACGCTCTGGCCGACGATGCGCCGGTGGTGCTGTTCCTCGCGCGACTGGTGCCGTCGAAGCGGCCGCGCGACTTCGTCCGCGCGGCGGCGCTGGTGCTGAAGCGCCGTCCGGCTTGCTTCGTGTTCGCGGGCGACGGATTCGAGCGCGAGGCGTGCGAGCGGGCGGCCCGTGCGGCGGGCGTCGCCGACCACGTGCGCTTCCTCGGCGTGGTCCCCCACGCCGACGTGCCCGTGCTCATGGCCGCCGCCGACCTCTTCGTGTCGACCAGCAACCTCACCAACCGCGCGCTGCCGACGTGCGAGGCGATGCTGTGCGGCGTCCCCGTCGTGGCCTACGACACGGGCGACACGCGCACGGTGGTGCGCGACGGCGACACGGGTGCCGTGGTCCGCGACGGCGACGTCGAGGCGCTCGCCAGCGCAATCGCGCGACTGCTCGACGACGACGGCACGCGCGCACGCATGTCCGCCAACGCGCGCGCCCTGGCGCGAGCCACGTTCACGTCGTGGGACGAACGGGTTCGAATGGAGATGGAGATTATCGAGGGATTGCTACGGGCGGTTCGGTGAATCCCGACGGACGACGCGGGCTTACACCTTCTCCGCCAGCAATTCCTGCACGGCCGTTTCGAGCTGCTTGCCGCGCAGCGACTTGTAGCGGATCTTCCCCTTCTTATCGACCAGTATGGTGGTCGGAATCGACTTGACGCCGTAGCGCACCGCGACGTCGTTGTTCCACCACTTGCCGTCGAAGTACTGCGGCCAGCTGATACCCTGGTTCTCGATGTAGCGGTCGAGTTTGTCGCGCGACTGGTCGAGCGAGATGCCGACGATCTCGAAGCCCTTTCCGTGGTATTTCGCGTACACGTTCTTCACGTTCGGCATCTCCGCGATGCACGGACCGCACCACGTGGCCCAGAAGTCGATCAATAGGACCTTGCCGCGATACGCGGCGGGCGAGAGCCGCTCGCCCTTGATGCTCTTCACGTCGAAATCGATCGGGTCGCCGCCGATGGCGAGCTTGCGCTCGGCCGCGAGACCGTCGAGGTTGGTCGAGACGTAGTTGGTCAGGTTGCGGTTCACGTCGGCGTAGTCGCGCAGGATGAGCTTGTATTCTCCCTCCGCCTTGTCGTACTGGCCGGTGTTCTTGTAGGTCTCGGCGAGATAGTAGTGCGCGTACGTGAGCTTCTCACGCTGCGACGAATCGGCCTTGCCGACGAACTCGACGAGGTACGGTTCGGCCTGCTCGAACTGCTGCGTGCTGGCCCGCATGGCCCCGAGCTGGAAAGCGGCGTCCAACGCTTCCGGCGTGCCCGGATACTGGCGTCGGAACGCATCCAGCTTGGCGGCGATGGCGTCGAGGATGCCCATCTGCTCTTCCGGCGACGACGCCGTCCCCATCTGCTGGGCCTGGGTTTCGATCTCGGCGGTCAGCTTGGC
>DASPGK010000126.1:0-5696 GCA_035620655.1 Candidatus Krumholzibacteriia bacterium | reverse complement strand
CCCAGGCAAATCAACCCAAGGAGGTTCACGCCCACCAGTATGAAGAAGAGAACGAGCAAGTCCGTCGTGTATCCGCGAGAAATATCCCAGCTCTGCTGGACTGCTTCTAGCGGACCCGCTTTCGTGTCCACGATGACGAAGCCGAGGAACCACAGGCGAATGAGAAACACGATTCCCGGCACCACGAGCAGGACGAGCCCCATGATGACGGCGAAGAACACGATGATGGACGCGCCGAGATATTTGTGGAAATGCGCGAGGCCGTCGAAGAGATTCTCGAAGACGGGGCGTTCGCCGTCGCGGAAGCGCAGGTAGATCTTCGCGAGCCCCAGTGTCAGCGTGGCCGAGACCGCCATGCTGATCACCTGGATCGCGAGCTGGGGCGCGCCGTCGTCGAGCGCCACCCTGCCTCCCCATTCGACGAGCGAGGGGACGCCGATCGCGACCAGGATGGTCCCGACCAAGAACAGCGGGTACTCCCGAACCGTCCGCCACCCGAACCGGATCGACTCCGCGAGGGGAAGTCCTGGTCTCTTGGGCATTTTTTCCTCCTGCGCGGGAGGGTACACTAGACCGCCGTGACTGGGTATACGGGATTATGGGCGGTGAGTTACCCCAACCTCGAGGTCGACCTGTAATGAGCAACGCAACGCAACGACTGCTGCTGTTGAGCAACTCGCGCAACTTCGGCGGCGGCTACATGGAGCACGCCGACGCGTGGATGCGCGCCTTCTTCGCCGGCACGCGGAGTGCGGCCTTCGTGCCCTACGCCGGTGTCACGGTGGAATGGGACGAGTATGAGCGCATGGTGGCGGAGCGATTCGCCCCGCTGGGAATCGAAGTGCGATCGATCCACCACGCGAAGCACCCGGCGCAGGAGATCGAAACGGCGGAAGCGGTCCTGGTGGGCGGAGGCAACACGTTCCACTTGTTGAAGCATCTGTACGACACCGGCGCCTTGTGGGCGATTCGCGCGCGCGTGCTCTCGGGGACACCGTATATGGGGTGGAGCGCGGGCTCCAACGTCGCGTGTCCCACCATCAAGACGACCAACGACATGCCCGTCGTCGAGCCGGCGCGCTTCGACGCGACGCGGTTGATCCCGTTCCAGGTCAACCCGCACTACACCGACGCCACCCTCCCCAACCATGGCGGGGAGACGCGCGCCCAGCGACTGGCCGAGTTCACGAAATCCAATCCGTCGATTTACGTCGTAGGATTGCGTGAAGGCAGCGCAGTGGAAGTCTCGAACGGAACCACCAAGCTCTTGGGGCCCCACAGCGCACGGATTTTTTTCGGAAGCAGAGAACCCGTGGAGCACGCGCCCGGCGCGTCGATGGAGTTTCTATGGAACGTAACAACGTGAAGCGCGCGGCCGTCGTGGCCGCGCTGGCGGGCATCGTCGCGGCGGCGGCATGGGCGCAGACCGCGCCGAAGCCCGCGCCGATCCAGACCATTGCGGGCGGCCCCGCGCGCGCATCGCTCTTGGAGCTCTACACATCCGAGGGCTGCTCGAGCTGCCCGCCCGCGGAGGCGTGGTTCTCCAAGCTCGCGACCGACGCGCGCCTGTGGAAGGACGTCGTCCCGGTGGCGTTCCACGTCGACTATTGGGACTACCTGGGATGGGTCGACGTGTTCGCTCGGCCCGAATTCAGCGAGCGCCAGCGCGATTACGCGGCGGCGTGGAAGTCGGACCGCGTGTACACACCCGGCTTTGTTCTGAACGGGAGCGAGTGGCGCGGCTGGTTCGACGGGAAGCCGCTCCCCTCTTCGAGCGCGGAGATGGGGACGTTGACGTTGGATGTCTTCGCGGGATCCACCGCGATTCGCTTCGCGTTCCCGAGCGGCGCGCGGAAGATCATGCACGGGCGTCCGGAAGCGTACGTAGCCGTGCTGGGCGGCGCGCTGTCGCGAGACGTCAAGGCTGGAGAGAACAAGGGGAAGAAACTCCTGCACGACTTCGTCGTGATGGACCTTCAGCGCGTGCCGCTCAAGGAGGCCGGCGAGGCGTGGACGGGAACGGGAACGTGGCGCGCGGCGACGTCCGACACGCCCGGCCGGTACGCCGTCGCGGTGTGGGTCGTCCCCGAAGGAAGTCGCGAGCCCCTGCAAGCGGCGGGTGGATGGCTCACCACCACCGCGGTCGCCGCGCTGCAACGAAAAGACGAAAGGACCACTATGTCGAAGATCAACAAGACCGAGAAGGAATGGAAGGAGATCCTCTCCCCCGACGCGTACCGGGTGGCGCGCGAGAAGGGGACCGAGCCGGCGTTTACCGGTTCGTATTGGAACAACCACGATGCCGGCGTCTATGTGTGCGTCGCGTGCGGCCAGCCCTTGTTCGCTTCGGATACCAAGTTCGACTCCGGGACGGGGTGGCCGAGCTTCTACGAGCCGGTCGACCAGCGTAACGTCGAGATGGAGGGTGACGGCAGCCACGGGATGCAGCGCACCGAGGTGCTCTGCAGCCGGTGCGAGTCCCACCTGGGCCACGTCTTCGACGACGGCCCCCGCCCCACCGGGCTCCGGTACTGCATCAACTCCGTATCGCTGAAGTTCGTCCCCAAGGACGCGAAGGGCGACCCGTCGAAGAAGTAGCCCTTCGCGTCCCTCACGGGACGCCAACGATCTAATTGTCTGTGCATCTTTCAGTTAAGCGCGCATTTGTTTTGATAGTAGCTTGAGCAGCTAACTCGATATAGGCGCTTGACCGGTCGCTCAGTCTGATAGTAGTCTGCGCTACTATGAGCTTGCTCGGTGCCTTGGAGTCCCTTGGTTTGGCCCAGATCGAGGCTCTCTCCTACGCCTTCCTGGCCGGGAGTTCCCCCACGACCGGGTACAAAGTCGCGCGCGGGATCGGCAAGCCGACCGCGAACGTCTATCGGGCGCTCGAGTCGCTCGAGCGGAAGGGGCTGGTGGTGCAGGATCGCGGGACGCCCCCGGCGTATCGCGCACTCCCCCCCGACGACATGCTCGCGCGACTCGAGCGCGAGTTTCTGGAAAAGAAGGCGCGCGCCGCGCGCGAGCTCGCGGCCCTCAAGCCCGGCGTGGACGACGAAAAGCTCTACGCGCTGAAGTTGCAGGACCAGGTGATTGCCCGCGCCCACCTCCTGCTGGCAGCCGCACGCCGCGTGGTCTTGATGGAGGCGCCCACCGCGTCGCTCGTGGGACTCGAATCCGCGCTCGACGACGCGCGGTCGCGCGGGATCCGCGTCGTCATCGTGACCGATCACCAGCCCGCAGTCCCGCACGACGACTCCATCGTGAGCGAGCGACGCGCAATCAAGGCCACACGCATGGTGGCGGACGCGCGCGACTCGCTCATCTCCACCCTGCCCAACGACGCCGGAGGTGTGCGCGAAGCCATCTGGACGCGCAGCCCCCTGGTGGGACGCATGCTGCACGACGCGCTGGTTTCGGAGGTGTTCTACGGGCTGGTCGAGCGATCGCTCGAGGACGGCATCAGCGTGGACGAAGTGGAGGATGCGTTCGAGCGCTGCCGGAGGATTCGCGAGAGCCTCTAGTGTGCGCCGATCCCGCGGGCGTGCGACGGAATCGGCACGAAGCCGACGTCCCCGCGCGTGTGGCCTCGTCTTCGCGCACACTCCAGAGATCGCGCGCCGCATCGAACTCGCACGACACCCCCGAGGACGCGAGCGTGAAGCGCTCCGTGCCGCGCGCGAGGAGCATCAGTTTGACCGCGGGCGACTCCATCGAGCGCATGCGCGCAAGGCGCGCGAACTCTTCGACCGCCTCGCGCGGAGTCGCGACGCGAAGCTTCTCTGCGAGCGAGACGAAGACTCCGCGGCCGTCGTCGGAGACCGTCAGATCGACCTCGCGCGCGGTGGTGGCGAGCTCGAAGGTGATCCACGACGCACCCGCGTGCGCGACGGCGTTCTCGAGCAGCTCCTTGAAGACGGCGCGGCACGCGTCGCGAAGCGCGGCCCGATCCCCCGCCAGCACGGGCGCCGCGTGTTCGCTCCAGACACGTTCGGCGCCCAGCACCGGGGTCACGCGGAACTCCCGCGAGACCGCCGACGTCCGCCGCAACGCGTAGGATCGCGCCCGCGTGTGCCCCGCTTCGTCCAGGAGGCCGGTTTGCACCAGGGCGTCGAGGTGCCGGTTTGCGGCCTGCCGGGAAATCCCGTATGCTTGCGCGACTCGCCGGGCAATCCCCCTGGGATCCCCGTCGACGTGGTCGAGAATGAAGCCCTGGATCGATCGAGTTCGGGTCCGTTCCACGAGTTTGCGTTTAGGCGCGGGCCCCGGATATTGTCAACAAGTTTTGCCGTGAATCGGCCAAGGCAGGCAGCGGAATTGTCAACATTAACCACGCCATATTGTCAACATTGGGCCGCGAGGATTGTCAACTTGTTGAGCCGGACTATTGTCAACTTTAGATAACTACTCGATTCTTTTACAAAAGGTTATCTGAATGCGTAGCCTCCGCGAATTCCTCGATACAATTCGGGTCGAGCACACCATCTTCGCGCTCCCCTTCGCGTACGCCACCCTGTTCCTCACGAGCGACGGCTGGCCCACTGCATCGAACGCGATCTGGATCACCGTCGCGATGGTGGCTGCCCGTACCGTCGGGATGGCGGTCAATCGGATCATCGACGCCGAAGTGGATGCTCGTAATCCGCGTACCGCGTCGAGGGCGATTCCGGCTGGGCGACTCCATAGCTCGCGGGCCCTCGCGTTCACCGCGGTGGCCCTCGCATTTTTCATCGTGGCGGTCTGGCAGCTCCACCCCATCTGTCGAATGCTCTGGCCGATCGTGGTCGCCGTGATGGTCGCCTACCCATACGCAAAGCGCGTGACTCCCTTAGCCCACCTGGTCCTGGGGCTGGTGTACTTCATGGTGCCGACCTCCGTGTGGCTGGCGGTCACCGGCGAGCTGTCGAGCGCCTCGCTGTTCCTCGGGGTGGGGGCGGGCGCATGGGTGGCCGGCTTCGACATCATCTATGCGTGCCAGGACGTGGAGGTCGACCGGCGCGAAAAACTGCACTCGATTCCCGCGGACTTCGGTGTGGCACGCGGACTCGCGGTCGCGTTCGGACTCCACGCGGCATTCGTCGTGTGCCTCGTTGCAGCGGGGTCGATACTGTCGGCGGGACGCCCGTATTACATCGGTGTAACGCTCACGACAGTGCTGCTCCTATATGAGCACCGACTCGTCAAGCCCCACGACCTCTCCAAGGTGAACGCGGCGTTCTTCACGACCAACGGTGTCGTGAGCATCGCTCTGTTCGCACTCATCGCCCTGGACACGGTGATCTAGCGTGGCGGTTTACGCGGTCGGCATCACGGGGGGAAGCGGGGCGCCGTACGCGCTGCGACTGCTGGGCGCGTTGACGGCGTCCGGGCACGACGCGCACGTCGTCATCTCGCCGGCGGGGGAGAAGGTGCTGCAGCTCGAGACCGGGATGCGACTGGGTCGCACGCTGCGCGAAAAAGAAGAGGCCCTTACGCGCGCGCTGGAAATCGGCGGGGAAGCACGTGGAACGCTGCGTCTCTTCGACCCTATGAACCTGGCCGCGCCCATCTCCAGCGGATCGTTCCCGAGCGCGGGGATGGTCATCGTGCCGTGCTCGACCGGCACGCTCGGTCGCGTCGCGAACGGCATCTCGTCGAACTTGATCGAGCGCGCCGCCGACGTGATGCTCAAGGAACGACGACGCCTCGTGGTGGTG
>DASPGK010000125.1:0-6622 GCA_035620655.1 Candidatus Krumholzibacteriia bacterium | reverse complement strand
GTATCGCACCATGAGAAGCCGCGCTGCGCGCGGCCGCAGTGAGCATCGCGGGGGTTAGTCGAGACGGCACGAACTTGGCGTGGGTGTGGTGGTGGTACGGACCGTGATGGATCCAGACCAGCTTCAAGTGCTCGTGCAGCGCGTCGCGTACCGCGGGGTCGAGCCCGTCGGCATGCGCGAAGCACGCCTCCAGCAAACGCACGATGTCGTCGGCGTCGCGGTGGCTCTGCTGGAACGCGATCCCGTTGCCGGCGATCGCGGCCCGCGTCATTAGATAGAGGAAGCGCTTCTCGCGCGCCGACAGATCGTCGAAGCCGGGCGCTTCGACGCCGACCACGACGGCGTCGCGGCCGTCGGGGCCGATGCGCTCGAGCTCGCCGACCAGCGGCTTCTCGGTCGATGGGGGTGCGGTGCGTTGCTTCGACATAGTGGAAAGCCGGCTCGATTGTACACTCTTCGGCGGCCCTCTGCTAGAATCCCGCCATGGACGACGGAGCAAGCCGTATGCCCGCGCACAAGCCCGCCAAGCCCTCTCGCGCCGAAGTCGAGAGGCTTCGCCGCGAAATAGAGGAGCACAACTACACGTATTACGTGCTCGACCAGCCCACCGTTTCGGACGCCGAGTACGACACGATGCTGCGCCGCCTCCAGGAGATCGAGGCCACGTGGCCGGAGTTCCGGACTTCCGATTCGCCGACCCAACGCATCGGCGCTCCGCCGGCGGAGGGCTTCGCCGTCGTCACGCGCGCCGTCCCCATGCTATCGCTCGAGAACGCGATGGCCGAGGAGGAGTTCCGCGAGTGGCGCGAGCGCTTGATCCGTGTGGTCGGTCCCGCGGGCGAGACCGACTACGTGTGCGAACCCAAGATGGACGGGGTCGCCGTCGAGTTGGTGTACGAAGACGGCACGCTGGTGCAGGGCTCGACGCGCGGCGACGGTGTGAACGGCGAAGACGTCACGCCCAACGTGCGCACCATCCGCGCCATTCCGCTGCGTCTCATGCACCCCGCGCGCGGTGCCAAGCCGCCCAAGACGCTGAGCGTGCGCGGCGAAGTCTACATGCCGCTCGCCGACTTCGAGCGCATCAACAAGAAGCAGATGGAGAGCGGGGAGAAACTTTACGCCAACCCGCGCAACACCGCGGCCGGCTCGCTCAAGCAGCTCGACCCCAGGATCACCGCGACGCGGCCGCTCAAGTTCTTCGCGTACGGAATCGGGAGCGTCGAAGGGACGCCGATCCGGTCGCAGTGGTCTCTGCTCGAGACGCTCAAGGCGTGGGGGCTTCCCGTCAATCCGTTGTCGAAGCGCTGCGCGTCGGTCGAGGACGTGATCGCGTTTCATAATACGCTGGAAGAGAAGCGGCCCAAGCTGCCGTACGAGATCGACGGCGCCGTCGTGAAGGTCAACGACTTCGGCGTACAGGAAGAAGCGGGGACGCGCTCGCGCTCGCCGCGCTGGGCGATCGCGTGGAAGTTCCCGCCCCAGGAAGCGCGCACGCGCGTGCTCGACATCGAAGTGCAAGTCGGGCGAACCGGTGCCTTGACACCGGTCGCGCGCCTGGAGCCGGTGCGCGTGGGCGGCGTGACGGTATCGAACGCCACCCTCCACAACGCCGATGAGATCGAGAAGAAGGACGTGCGCGTGGGCGACTGGGTGTTCGTGCGCCGCGCGGGCGACGTCATCCCGGAAGTGGTGGCGCCGGTCAAAGAGCTGCGCAAGGGCTCACTCCCCAAGTTCAAGATGCCGGAGAAGTGCCCCGTGTGCGGCACGCGCGTCGTGCGTCCCGAGGGCGAGGCCGTCACGCGCTGCCCCAACTTCGCGTGCCCCATTCAAGTGCGCGGGCGCTTGATCCACTTCGTGTCGCGCGGCGCCATCGATATCGAAGGCCTCGGCTACAAGCTGATCGACCAGCTGGTGACGGCCGGGTTGGTCGAGACGCCCGCGGATTTCTACCGGCTAACCGCCGACGATCTGATTCCCCTCGAGCGCATGGCGGAGAAGTCGGCGAAGAACGTGATCGGCGCCATCGAGCGCTCGAAGCACACGACTCTCCCGCGTTTCATCTATGCGCTCGGCATTCGCAACGTCGGCGAAACGGTGGCGGAGGTGCTCGCGGAGAACTTCCCGTCCATGGACGCGTTGATGGACGCGAGCGAAGAGGAGCTGTCGAGCATCCACGGCGTGGGCGACGTCATCGCGCAAGAAATCCGCGCCTGGGCGGCGGTCGCGTCCCATCGCAAGCTCGTGCGCGAATTGCTCAAGGCCGGCATCGCCTTCGCGCGCGCGCCGCGTGCCGTGAGCAACGAGTTCGCGGGGAAGACCTTCGTTTTCACGGGCACCCTCACCAAACTCACGCGCGAAGAAGCCGAAGGAGAAGTGAAGAAGCGCGGCGGCAAGGCGGCGTCATCGGTATCAAAGAACACCGACTACGTGGTCGCGGGTGAGAAGGCGGGCTCGAAGCTCGAGAAGGCGCAGAAGCTGGGCGTCGAGGTCATCGACGAGGACGCGTTCTTGCGCATGATTCGCTGATGTTGTACGAGAGCAAGAAGCACGCGCTGCTCACGCGCCGCCGGTTCGTGGACCGCCTGGCGAAGCACGCGGTCGTAGCGGCGATCATCGTCGTGGCATCGCTCGCGATCGGTATCGCGGGTTATATGGAGTTCGAACACTTGAGTCTCCTCGACGCGCTGCTGAACTCCGCCATGCTGCTCGGCGGCATGGGACCCGTCGACTTGCCGCGCACGACCGGCGGCAAGCTGTTTGCGTCGTGCTATGCGCTGTACGCGGGGTTCGTCATCCTCGCGGTGGTCGGCATCGTCCTGGCCCCCGTCGCCCACCGCATCCTCCACCGTTTCCACCTCGCCGACGAGGAAGGCACACGCGGCAAGTGACCTCAACGGCCGCTGTCGATCCGTCGACACGCCCGTCCACGCCGGAGACATCTCGCTTCGTCGCGTTCCCGCGCGACTTGGCCGGGTTTCCAGAGATTGCATCGTCGCTTCGGAGTCCCTTCTCAGGGTTCCCCGCCACCACCGCCACAAACGCTCCAATCCGCAATCGCAGAACGGATTAGATCACGCGCGGGTCCCCTGGCACGTCGCGTGCGCTTCTCTCGTCGCAACGGCGGATACGCCGCCGGGCTTCTTTTGGGTGGTGTGGAAGGGAGGCTGTGATGAAGAAGTGGTTTGGGATTCTGGGCGCGTTGACGGCTCTCGCAGGGTGCCAGGATTCGACGTCGGACGTGGCGGTCGTCGCGCACGAGGAACTCGCCGCCGCGCCCGATACGGTCATTGTCAGTGACGGTCTGACGGTCGAGATGTATTTGCCGGACAATCCGTTGGCGATCGAGCTCGACGCTCGCTTGCAGGCGAACGCGGGCGTGCAGATGGGATTGGACCTCATGGCCGACGAGGGTTTCACGCGCGATGGTACCGCGTACTATTTGCGCGGCGTGGGCGTCGACGGCCGCGCGCTCGAGGCGACGTGGTTTCCGGTCACGGACGCAACGGGGGAACGTGTCTCGCTATTGGGACACGTTCGTACGGACACGAACGAATTCGTAATCCCCGTTAGGAGCCTCGATCCCGGCGAGCCGGCAGCGAACGTCGGACTGTTGGCGCGGGGCAAGAACGGCCAATGGCGTCCGAGTACAAGCTCTTTCGAAAGTTGCTTGTCATTCTACCAGGCCCTGTTTGTGGCGTGCTATGGCGCGTGCATCGAAAGTGGAATCAAATCGGATGCGTGTTATCGGAGTTGCCGGGTGACGGTAATGGTCGCCTTCGTGGCGTGCATCTTCTTCGCCACGGCGGACTCCTAAACGGGTCACGTCGATCTCATGGCCCCACGCTGGATCGTTGCATTGTTCCTGCTCGCGTCCCTCGGCGTTCAGTATTGGGCCCACTCCCGATACGAGAACTCGGGCCCGACGCTGAACGTCGAGGAGGGCATGGCGGCCCCCGCGTGGTCGCTCGCGGACGTGGACGGCAACCGGGTTTCATCGCAGGACTTTCGGGGCCGCATCCTGATCCTCGACTTCTGGGCGACGTGGTGCGGACCGTGCCGTTCGGAGTTCAACATGCTGCGGGCGTGGTGGAAGAACGGGGAGGAAACGGGGCTCTTGAACGGCGTCGAGTTGGTGGCCGTCAACTTGGGAGAGCCTCTGGCGCTGGTCAATCGATTCATCGAGAACCGGGATCTGCCGTTTCGATTCGTGCTCGACAGCGACGGCGCGGTGGCGGGCGCCTTCGGCGTGACGTCGCTGCCCTCATTGATCGTGATCGACCCGGACGGACGCGTCGCCTATACGAGCATCGGATACCACGCGGCGATCGGGGTCAACCTTTCGCGCACGCTCAGTGAGATCGAGAAGGAGCGCCGGCGTGACCCCCGTCCTTGAGGCACGCGGTCTGTCCAAGACCTACGCGTCGCGGTTTCCCCGCCGGGAGTTCACCGCCCTCGACGACGTCACCTTCGAGGTGCAGCGCGGCGAGATTCTTGCGTTTCTCGGCCCCAACGGCGCGGGCAAGACGACGGCGATCAATCTGCTGCTCGGGTTCGTCAAGCCCACGCGCGGGGAGCCCAGGCTGTTCGGCGGCGACCCGGCCGACCCGCGCTCCCGCTCGCGCCTCGGGTACCTTCCCGAGAACTATGCGTTCTATGCGTCGTTCACCGCACCGGTGCTGCTCCACTACTTCGGGCAGCTGTGCGGGATTCCGCGGATGGAACGCGCGCAGCGGATCGACGCGCTTCTCGACCGCGTCGGGCTCGCGGACGCGCGGGATCGGCCGGTGGGGAAGTACTCTCGCGGGATGCGTCAGCGGTTGGGGATCGCGCAGGCGCTCCTCAACCATCCCGAGCTCCTGATCCTCGACGAGCCCACGTCCGGCTTCGATCCGCTGGGCCGCCTGATGGTGCGCGACCTGCTGGTCGACATGAAGCGCGCGGGTGCGTCGATTCTCTTGTCGTCGCACATCCTCTCCGAAGTCGAGGCCGTCTGCGACCGGGTGGTGATCCTCAATCGCGGCCGCGTCGTTCGCGAAGGCACCCTCGGAGACGTGTTGGGGCGCGGAGGGGGTTTCGAGGTCGCGTTCCGCGACGCGAACGGGCAGGAGTCCACGATTGTGGTGGAGAGCGAGCGCGACGCGCAGCACGTGCTCGATGACGTTCGTCGTGCGGGCGGCGTGGTCGTCCGCTACCGGCCCGTCGGCCGGTCTCTCGAAGAGGTGTTCCTGGAGGATGTCGGATCGAACGAAGGAGGAGACGCGTGAAACGAGTCGGCGCCGTGGCCCGGATGACGCTTCGACGCTACGCCAAGAGCCGCCTGCTGCACGTCGCCGGCATCGTCGCGATCCTTGTGCTCGGCGCTCCGACGGCCTACCTGCCCAACGTGATCGCGGCCGCTCGCCGCGGCGACGCGGAGGCGGTTCAGACCGCGGTCGAGGTAATGCTCAACATGGCCGTATCCTTCTTCATGATCCTGGTCGCGTTCATCGCGACGGCCGTCGGATCGACTTGCGTGCGCCGCGACCTCGTGGACGGGACGATATACGGTGTGCTGTCGAAGCCGCTTTCCCGCACGGAGTACATGGTGGGGACGCTGCTCGGCGGCGCGGCCGTCGTCGTATTTTCGTGGCTCGTGTTCGGCGGGGCGTTGACCGCGCTGGCCGCGCTGGCGACCGATCCGCTGGGCCCGCCCGAATATGCGATGCTGGCGGGCCGTTGCCTGCAAATCGTGACGCTCATGTGCATGGCGACGTTGCTGTCGACGCGCTTCGGCCCTTGGGTGGCGGGACCTCTCGCGCTGCTCGCGTTCTACGGCCGTGAGACGATCGACCGTCTCGCCGCGCTCTTCGAACTGCCCGGCGTGGTCGTGGATATATTGAAGTTTCCGTTCCCGGTCTTGAAGGCGCTGGGCGCGATCACCGAACGGGTGTCGAGGAGCGATTTTGATCCCGCCCCCGTCCTCCCCGGCGTCATCCACGTCATCGACTACATCCTCGTGATGGTTGTTCTCGCGTGCCTCTCCTTCCGGCGTCTCGACCTCAACCGCACGTCGGACTGAAGAAGGAAAAGCCGCGCCCGGCTCGGCCGGACGCGGCTCTTCGCGAGCAATTCTAACCGTCGGGAACGACTAGCCCTTGTTGTCGGGCGTCTTCGCGGCTTCCTTCGCGGGCGCGGCCCCCTTGCGGTAGGCCTTGGTGATCTTGACGACTTCGACCGGAACGTCGTTCATGCCGTTCTTCTGTCCCGTCTTGACCTTCTCGATCGCGTGCACGACCTGCTGGCCCGACGTGACCTTGCCGAACACCGCGTAACCCCAGCCCTGCGGCGTCTTGGACTTGAAGTTCAAGAACGCGTTGTCCTTGACATTAATGAAGAACTGGCTGGTGGCGCTGTTGGGGTCGCTGGTTCGCGCCATCGCGACCGTGTACTTGTCGTTGGTCAAGCCGTTGGCGGACTCGATCTCGATGGCCGGCTTGCCCTGCTTCTGCGCCATTTCGGGCGTGAAACCGCCGCCCTGGATCATGAAGTCGGGAATCACGCGATGGAAGATCAGGCCGTCGTAGAACTTGTTGTCCACGTAGTAGAGGAAATTCTGCACCGTGACCGGCGCCTTGTCGGG
>DASPGK010000124.1:0-11115 GCA_035620655.1 Candidatus Krumholzibacteriia bacterium | reverse complement strand
TGTTCCTAGGAATGCGCCCAATCGCTCGACGTCTTTCTTGAAGTTGGGCGGGAGCTGGAAGAACACCACCCCGAGCTTCTTCTCCATCGCGCCGACGACGTCCATGAGATAGCCCGTCTCGTCGTCCGCGTTCTTCAGCCGCTTCATGTGCGTGATCTTCTGCGACGCTTTCACGGCGAAGCGAAAGTCGGGCGGCACTTGCGCCGCCCAGGCCTCGAGCGCTTCGCGGCGCGGCAAGCGATAGAAGGTGTTGTTGATCTCGACCGCGGGGAGTTTGGTCGAGTAGAAGTTCAGCATCTGGTCGGGCGCGATCTTCTCCGGATAGAAGTGACCCTTCCACTCTTTGTAAGAGAACCCGCTGGTACCGGCGTAGAGATTCATCGATCGCTCCCTGCTATAATGAGCCAGTATGCCTCGCTCGTCCCAAGTCGTTCAAGTCGGCAAGCGCACGCTCGAGCTGTCGAACCTCAACAAGGTTCTGTGGCCGGAGGACGGCGTCCTCAAAGCCGAGTTGATCCAATACTACCTCGCTATCGCGCCCACCATTCTAACGCACATTCGAGGCCGCCCGCTCTCGCTGGTTCGCTTTCCCGACGGCATCCACGGCGAGACCTTCTTCCAGAAGAACCTGCCCGGATGGGTGCCGGACTGGCTGGAGAGCGTGGAGATCGGGGACGCGAAGAAGACCATCAACTACGTGATTGCCACCGAGGAGGCGTCCTTGGTGTGGCTCGCCAACATGGCGTGCATCGAGCTGCACCAGATGCACTGCCGCGCGAAGAACCGCGACCACCCGGACTACTTCGTCTTCGACGTCGACCCGCCCGACGGGACCCCGTGGGCGCAGATCGTCGAGGTCGGCGAGGGGCTGCGCGCCGCCTTCGAGCAGCACGGCTACCACGCCTTCGTCAAGACGACGGGGCGCAAGGGGCTGCACGTCGTCGCCCCCATCGAGCCCAAGTGGGACTTCGACACGGTGTTCAAGGCGTGCGAATCGATCGCGAAGCCCTTCGTCGCTGCCAATTCCAAGACGTGCACACTCCGAATCCACAAGGAGCAACGCGACAACAAGATTCTGATCGATATCTATCGCAATCGCCCCTCGCAGACGATCGTGGCGGCGTACAGCGTGCGCGGGCTTCCGGGAGCCACGGTGTCGATGCCGCTCAAATGGGAGCAGCTCCACACCATGGACGGGATCCGCGATTTTCATCTGCGCAACGTGCCCGACATCGTCAAGCGCGACGGCGACCCGTGGGAGGCGATGGAGGCGTATGCGGTCGAGCTGCACACCCACCGCAGCGCGCCAAAACCCACGAAGAAGCTCGAGAAGTCGGGTAAGCGCAAGACTCCCGAGCAGCTGAAGTCGTACGAGAAGAAGCGCGAGTTCTCGAAGACGCCCGAGCCCGCACCCCAGCCGCTCGAAGAAGGCACCAACCGCTTCGTCGTGCATCGCCACCACGCCTCGCGGCTGCACTACGACCTTCGTCTCGAGAAGGACGGCGTCTTGAAATCGTGGGCGGTCCCGAAGGGGCTCCCGCCGCGCCCCGGCATCAAGCGTCTCGCCGTGCAAACCGAAGACCACCCCATCGAGTATCTCAACTTCGAGGGGACCATCCCCAAGGGAGAATACGGCGGCGGCGACATGTGGGTGTTCGCGTCCGGCAAGTACGAAGTCACCAAGGCGAAGAAAGACAGCACCTACGTGCGCCTGAGCGGCCGCGGCTTGACCGGCGAGTACCGCATCATTCCCACGCGCGGCAACGAGTGCCTGCTCGAACGCGTCGACGCACCCCAGACCGACTGGCTGGTCGAACCGGTCGAGTTCATGCTGGCCGATCTGTCGGACAAGGTGCCCTCGGTTGGTGACTGGATCTACGAGGTCAAGTGGGACGGTATCCGCGCCATGATCGCGCTCGACGAGGGCGTGGTGCGCATTCGCTCGCGCAACCAGAACGACATCACGGTGGCGTTCCCGGAGCTCGCCGACCCGGGTTCGTTTCGCGCCACGTGCGGGCTGTTCGACTGCGAGATCGTGTGCCTGGACTCCGCCGGCCGCCCCCTCTTCAAGGACGTCATCAATCGCATGCGCCAGACCAGCGAAGGAGCGGTCGCGCGCGCGAAGTCGAAACACCCCGCGGTGTGCTACGTCTTCGATTGCCTCTACCTCGACGGGCGCCCGCTCATGAACGAGCCCCTCACGCGCCGGCGCGAGTGGCTGGCCGACGCGATCAAGAAAGAGTCGGCCTACCGCGTGAGCCAGACGGTCGAAGACGGGGACGCGTTGTTCGAGGCGGCGCGCGAGGCCGGCCTGGAAGGCATCATGGCGAAGAAGGCTACGAGCCCGTACACGCCGGGTCGCCGCAACGACGCGTGGCTCAAGGTCAAGACGAGGCGCACCATGGACTGTCTCGTCGTCGGGTACACCCAGGGCAAGGGCGACCGCGCGAAGACCTTCGGCGCGCTGCACATCGCGGAGCGCCGCGGCGACGCGTGGGCGTACCTGGGCAAAGTCGGGACCGGCTTCGACGATCGTACGCTGGAGGCGGTGGCCGCCGAGGTGCGCGCCCTTCGCGAAGCCAAACGCCCCTTCAAAGAAAAGCCAATCGACGACGCGATCAGCGTGTGGGTCGAGCCCACGCTGTGGTGCGAGGTCCAGTACGCGTCGCTCACACCGAACGGCACCCTGCGCGAGCCGGTGTTCGTGCGATTGCGGCCCGACCGGGCCTAGCCTATCATCGTCGTATGACCGGTCGATGCAACGTGTGCGGCTGGAGCGACCGCTTCCTGCGTCTCGATCGCGGGCGCGAGGGGACGGTGTGCCGCAACTGCGGGTCGACCAGCCGCGACCGCGCGGTCGCCCACGCGTTCGCGCGCGTCCTCGACGAGGACCAGGCGGTCTTCCGGTGGACGTATCGCCTGAAGACGCGCCTGCTGGATTCGGGCACGCGCGGCTCCCTCGCGATGTACTTCCGCATGAAGTTCGACTGCCGCGGCACGGAACTCCCCTACGACGACGAGACGTTCGACTTCGTCGTGGCAGCCGACGTCTTCGATCGCGCCGGCCGCGACATCGAAGCGATAGGCGAGGTCCAGCGCGTGCTGAAGTCGGGCGGTTACCTGGTACTCACCGCTCCCCACGACGGCGACCTGATCGACGTGATGCGCGCGCCGGATTTTTACGCAGAGCGCATAGCCGTCGACGTCCCCGAGTTCGGCATTGCCCCGCAATCCGTATTCGTGGGGCGCAAGGACCGGCCGGTGGCGCTGTCGCCGGCGCGCGCGCTGCGCGCCGGATCGACCGGACCCATGATCCCGTTCCGCCTCTTCGTCGCCCTCAAGTATGGGAAGCACCCGTTCAGCCCCGTCCGCGACTTCTGCCCGTACAACTTTGTGCGCGGGTTCCCGCATCTTTTCCGCGACGCGCGCCACGCGCGCAGCCGTTAGAAAACGAAACAGGCTCCCCCGAAGGAGAGCCTGTTTCGACTCACGATTCGTCTTGCTTCGCTACTTCAGCATGACGATCTTGCGCGTCTCGACGGTCCGACCCGCCAACATGCGCACGAAATAGATTCCGGAGCTGCCCGTGCGGCCTCCGTCGTCCCGTCCGTCCCACACCACCGAGTGCTCGCCCGCGGGCATGGCGCGGTCTTCCAAGCGGCGCACCAGCGTCCCGCGCACATCGTAGATCGCGATGCGCACGTGCTCGGGCGACGCCAACGTGAACGTCACCGTCGTCTGCGGGTTGAACGGGTTGGGGTGGATCGCCTTGAAGCCGGTTTCGCGCGGCGTCGAGACGACGTCGTTGGTCACCACGAGCGGCGGCGCCACGGCGCCCAGGGTCGGAATCTCCACGGGTTCTCCCAGCGCGAAGATGTCCGAAACCAGGTAGTCGATGCCACCCGCGTTGAAGTGGACTCCCACCGGCCCGTCGTAAATGCTCTGGAGACCGCCGGCTTCCGGGTCGACGTTCATCAAGACCGGCATGTACGACATCGCTTCGTTGGAGGGGAACTCGAGCGCGAGATCCTCGCGCCCGTCCGCGTTTACATCCACGAGACGACTGGCCACCGGGCGCGTCGCTCCACGGGTGTTCCCCACGTAGACGCGGTTCGGATCGATGGCGGCCGCGTCAATCCCGTCCGTGGACGGAATCACGACCGCGAAGCGATCGCCGATGAACTCGGTGCCCTCGGGCGAGTAACCGCTCGCCGCCATGGCGTTGGCCGATTGGTCGTGCGGCACCTCGACGTAGACGGTCGCGAAGGCCTCGTTGCCGGCACCGTCTTCCGCGCGATACACGATCGTGTACGTGCGGCCGTTCTCGGTCCCTTGGCGCTCCGCGCGCAGGTCGAAGCACAGGTCCGGCGTCTCGAAGTCGGCGCCTTGGATGTCCGGCTCGGTGTTGCCGTCACCGACGTCGTTCTCCGGCTCGTCCGACGTGATCTCCTGCAGCACGTACGTCGGCGCGTCGTCGCAGATGTCGGTCACCTCGATGAAGTCGACGCACACCTCGACCATCTTGTGGTTGGGCGGCCACAACGCGTCGCGATCGAGCACCACGGTGATCTCCGGGGGCGTGGTGTCTTCGACGGTGACGGTGGCCTGGCACGAGATGTCGTTTCCGTGCGAATCCTCGGTCGTGAACGTCACCACGGTCGCTCCTTCGGGGAAGCAGGTGGGGGCGTTGTTCTCGATGGTGAGGCTCGCGTCGCACACGTCGGTCGCGGAGACGTCGGCCAGGAAGGCGGCGATGGCGGCGTTGGTGGCCGGCGTGCCGCAGTGGCTCTCGCACTCGACCGTGATGTCCGACGGGCACGTGATATCCGGCGGCGTGGTGTCGTCGACGGTAACGTTGACTTCATCCGTGCGCGTGTAGTTGCCGTCGCTCACGGTGAGCGTCACCGTGGTGGTGCCGAAGGGGAAGCCCCCGGTCGGCTGCGACGACGTGTCGTCGTCGAACGCGATGCCCGTCGCCGACCACGAGTACGTCAGTGCCCCGCCCTCGGGGTCGCTGGAACCGGTTCCGTCGAGCTGGACCTGCGTCAGCGACGGCCCCGTGCACTCCGCGATGATATCGCCGCCCGCGTTCGCGGTCGGCGCGCACCCCTTGTTCAACAGCTCGGGGCGTTCGTTCAATAGCGTGGCCACGACCTTGGTCTCGCTCTGCGGCGACATGACGTCGCGGCACTCTTTGGGTGCATACGACATCAGCTGATGCGTGTCGGGATTGTACGAGTCGCCGTTGCCGTCGGTCGCACCCCCGTAGTACGAACAACTCGGATACGAGTTGACGTTGGTGCCCTCGTCGAGGCCGGGGTCCGCGGGCGTGTCGCACAGCTTGTCGCCGGCGCTCCCGCAGTTCGACCCGTCCACCAGCTCGTCACCGAACGCGGTCTCGTGGGTGTGGAACAGGTCGAAGAAGTGCCCCAGCTCGTGCGGGAACGTGGAGGGATTGTCCGACGTACCGGTGCACCCGTTGTTCATCGCGACACCCTGCGGCGTCGAGGTCGTGAACGATCCGCGGCCGCACAACCCGCCGTCCTCGTTCGAGAGGTTGGGCGTGAAGTACACGTTGATCGCGTCCGCGACCACGTTCTCCTGAATCATGGCGTCGATTTCGGCGTCGGTATTGACGTTGTAGTAATAATCGTCGTCGTCGATGTAGTCGACGCTGAGGAGCTGAAACACCATGCCCGTGTTCTGGTACATGGTATTGCAGTCGACGATGCCTTGGTCGAGGCGATCGAGCGACAGACCGCCGGTTCCCCCCGACGTGCGCACGATGTGCGCCGCGATGGGAATGCAGTACGGCGGCGCGGGGGCACCCTGCGGGATGAACCCGTTGCGCGGGCGCTGCTCGCGGGCTTTGAACTGATCGATGTCGGACTGTGTGAGCTCGGTACCGCAGCGCCACAGCGGTTCGTCCGCGCTGGCGTCCACGATACTGGTGCGAGGGATGCTGGCAGAAATCGCCAGTACTGCCACAACGAGGAACAACCGCTTCATGACGGGAACCTCCGGGGGCTGAAATGTGGCCGGGCTAGATGGTCCGGGTCGAAAAAACAGCGTCGCCATGCTATCATCCGCCCCGAGGGGTGTCAACGATGGATGCAAGTACTCGGGCCAGAATCTTGTGCGCGGTTGCGGCGGTCGCCGTGATCGCGGGCTGCCGCGCGAACGGCAGCGAGCGCGAAGGGGTCGCGGTCACGTGCGGCACCGTGCTCGGACTCGACGCGGAGAACGCGGCTCGCAAAGACTGGAGCGGCGAGACGCGCGAGTGGTCGGCGGAGGCGATCGGCGACACGCTGCGCCTGGTGCGCAAGGGCCGGTGCGGCGACGAGTGCACGTTCGTCGACGAGATCGTGCTGGCCGGCCTGTCGGCGCGGTGCCCGAGCCTGGTACGGGCCACGACCACCCGTCGCGACGCCGGCTCGCCCGTGCCCGGCGCCAAGATCGTCGAGGCGCAGCACGGCTCGCTCGCCATCCAAGACTGGGACGCGCGCGGCGTGGTCAGCGGACGGCTCGTGGCCGAAATCTCCCTGATGTTCTACGTCACTCTGGCAAAGGAAGAATGATGCTTCGTTCGGTGGTTGCGATGGTCTTGTGCTCGTTCTTGCCGGCGCCCGCGATGGCCGCCGATGCCCCCTTCGACTCGTCGGCGGCGTTGGCGCGCGCACGCGAGCTGCGCCCGTTCGTGAGCAGCGGGACGCCGGGGGCGCTGTGGACCGCCTTCGCCCCCCCTATGCGCGAGGCCATGGGCGATTCGCTCCGCTTTGCGGCCATCATGGCCAGCATCCACGGGCAGGTCGGAGCCATCACGGAGGTCATCGACGAAAGACTGCTGCGCGAAATGGGGTGGACGTACCGCGCGCGCTGCCGCTTCGAGAAGGCGCCTATGCCGCTGGTCCTCGTGCTCTCGTTCGACGACGACGCGCGCGTATCCGGCCTGCTCGTGCAGCCGGAGAAGCAACCCTTCGCGAGCACCAAACTCGACTATGTCGCGAAGACCACGCTCGAGCTTCCGTTCAAGGGCGAGTGGTACGTGTTCTGGGGCGGCCGGACCATCGACGAGAACTACCACGCGATATCGAAGAGCCAGCGCTTCGCGTACGACCTGCTCATCATGAAGGGCGGCGTCTCTCACGCCGGTGACGGGAAGGCGCTCGCGGACTACTCCAGCTACGGCGCCGAGATCTTCGCCCCCGCGGCCGGCACCGTGGTGTGGTCGTGTGACTCCCTGCCCGACCAGCAACCCGGCCAGATGGACCCCAAAAACCCGATCGGCAACGGGGTCGTGATCGACCACGGTAACGGCGAGTTCTCGCTGCTCGCGCACATGCAGCCGAAGTCGCTGAAGGTGAAAACCGGCGACCCCGTGAAGGCGGGCGCTCCCTTGGGGCTATGCGGGAACTCGGGCAACACCAGCGAGCCGCACATTCATTACCACCTGCAGGACGGGCCCGATCTGAAAACCGCCGAGGGCTTGCCGGCTCCGTTCACGGACCTGATCGTGAATGGGAAGCCGGTCGTGAAGGCCGAGCTCACCAAGGGGCAGTCGGTCCGGCGAGCCCGGTAGCCCGGCCCATATCTTGCCGTCAACCCGCCGACGCTCCCATATAATGTAGGCCGCTAACTTGCCTTGACACGCGCGAAAGGCCTACGGGAAGCTATATATTGATACGGTCGCGAGACCCTCACCCGCGGCCCAACAAGGAGTCGATCATGGCAGCCCTTCGATCCATCTGGAAAGGTCATCTCCGCTTTTCGCTCGTCACCATTCCCATCCGCGTCTACAACGCGGTGGATACGGCGGAGTCGATCTCGTTCAATCAGATTCACCGCGAATGCAATGGCCGCATCGGTTACGACAAGCGATGCAAGAAGTGCAACAACCTGGTCGAGAACGACGAGATCCTGAAGGGCTTCCAGTACGAGCCCGACCAATACGTCGTGTTCGAGAAGGACGATCTCGACAAGTTGAAGCTCAAGAGCACCAAGGTGATCGACATCGAAGGCTTCGTCGACGCGTCCGAGATCGACGCCACTCTCTACGACTCTCCCTACTACGCCGGCCCCGACGGCGACGTGGCCGCCAAGACCTACGGCCTGCTGTCGGCGGCGCTGCGCGACAGCGGCAAGCTGGGCGTGGGCAAGGTGGTGCTGCGCGACCGCGAGGACGTGGTCATGATCGCGCCCAAGGGCGACGGCATCGTGCTCTACAAGATGCGTTACCCGAAAGAAATCCGTAAGATCGAGGACGTCCCGCTGGTCGAGAAGCACAAGGCCAACAAGGACGAATTGAAACTCGCGAAGAGCCTGATCGATTCCATGTCGACCACCTTCGGCGCCATGAAGCTCGAGAACAAGTACAACGACGCCGTGCGCGAGATGGTACAGGCCAAGATCGCGGGCAAGGAGATCGTCGCGATCGAAGAGGTCGAACCGGAAGTGGTCGACATCATGACGGCCTTGAAGCAGAGCATCGAGCAGGCCAAGGGCAAGAAGAAGCCGATGGAAAAGGTGACCGCGGAGAAGGCGGTGGCCAAGGAAAAAAAGTCGGCCAAGTCCAAGGCTACGACCACGGCGAAATCCAAGGCGAAGACCAAGGCGCGCAAGACGGCGTAGCACGAGTGGCGAAGAAACCCGAAGAATCCAAGCCCGCCCCGGTCGCCGAGAGCAACGTGATCCGCTTCCCGGTGGAGGCGGTATCGCGTTTCGGCTTCAAGCGCGCGCACGTGAAGCGCGGTCGCGTGGGCCGCATGGAAGAAGAGGGCCAGATGAACCTCTTCGATCCGTCCGCGCGCCGCGGCGGGCCGCGCATGGGCGACGTGGTCCCCCTGCCCATGCAGATGGGGGCCTTCGAGGCCGCCCTCCTCTTGGACGACGCCAACGATCCGCGCGCGGAGGCGATGTACCAGCGCGCCATCGAAGAAGGCGACTACACCGCCGACGCGTGGTGCAACTTGGGTGTCTTGAAGTCAGTTCGCCGCAACCTCGACGACGCCTTCCAATGCTTCGCGCAATCGCTCGCCCTCGACCCGCGTCACGCGGAGTCGCACTACAACATCGGGAATCTCTACTTCGAGTACGAGGACTTGAAGCTCTCGCGCATGCACTACGAGAAGGCGATCGAGTGCGACCCGTCCCTGGCGAGCGCTTATTTCAATTTGGGTCTCGTGACCGCGCTCACCGAGGACTACCAAGTGGCGTACGACTCACTCCTCCATTACAAGACGCTCGCTCCGGGCGAGGATTCCTCGGTGGCCGACGAGCTGATGCGCTACCTTCAAACCGCGATTCGCCTCTCCTAGGATTCGACCGTTCCAGGTTTCGCCCCGTCCCGGCACCGAGAAATCCCGCTCCCTTCCACACCCTCGCGCGACGCGCCCCGAAGCGCCGGCGACCGTTCTCCGTTCTGTGGCACGGGGCTTGCGTTACCCGGGTCGGAGCTAAATCGGCCCGCGCGTGCGCCGCAAACGCCGCGCGAATGACACAGTGAGGACCGCTATGAGAACCAGAGGATTCACACTCATCGAATTGATGATCGTCGTTGTGATCATCGGTATTCTCGCCGCCATCGCAGTACCCAACTTCGTCCGCATGAAGGCCAACGCCCAGGACGCGGGCGTCAAGTCGAACAGCCACGCCGTGCAGGTCGCGGCGGAAGACTTCGCCGTGAAGAACGACGGTTTCTATGCCGCCGATCTCACCGACTTGTGCACCACGGGCGAGACGGTCATCGACGCGCTTCCCCAGAATCAGCGCCTCGAGAATCCCTTTACCCGCGCCCTCACGGAGCCCGTCGACGGCCCCGCCGCCGCAATCGGCCAGACCGGCTACGAGCCGGTGGTGGACGGCAGTGGTATGACCATCGGCTACATCATCACGGGCCAGGGCAACGGCGGCCAACAGATCTGCCGCTTCACGAACGGCATGTAGCTCCAACGAATTCAACTCGAAACCAAAATGAGACGGGGTCGGGCCCCCAGATCGGGTCCGGCCCCCATTTCTTCCCTGGCCCGCTGCGACCGGCTTTCGTATCCTTCCAGGCGTGTACAATCCGCGCTCCTACCGTAACGAAAGCATCTCGGAGCTCCACGAGTTCGTTCGCCGCTATAACTTCGCCGCGTTGTTCACGCACAACGGCGGCGAGTCGTTCGCGACCCACTTGCCGTTCATGATCGACCCCGAGCGCGGGAGGCTGGGGACGCTGGTCGCGCACATGGCGCGCGCCAACCCGCACTGGCGCGCGTTCGAAGGCGCACCTCCTTCCCTAGTGGTGTTCTCGGGGCCGAACGCGTACATCTCGCCCGCGTGGTACCAAGAGCAGGTAACCGTGCCGACCTGGAACTACACCGTGGTGCACGCGTCCGGCCCCGCGCGCTTGATCGACGACCCGGCGCTGCTGCGCGCGATGGTGCTGCGGCTGGTGAATCTGCACGAGGCGCCGCTCGGCCACCCATGGGACCTGCGCAAGGCGGAAGCGGTCATGGACGTCGAGCTCGAGGGAATCGTCGGTTTCGAGATCCCCGTCGAACGTCTGGAGGGCAAGTTCAAGCTCAACCAGAACCGCTCGGTCGAGGATCGCGAGGGCGTGGTACGCGCGCTCGAAGGGTCGTCCCACCCCGACGAGCGCGAGATCGCCCGTCTGATGCGCGCGCAACTGGACTCGGACCGCAACTCGAAGCGCTAGCGCCGCGTATTACCGGCATCCCGGTTGCGGAATCCATCCGTGTCGCCTAAACTGTCCGGATCATGACGCTCGTCGGCAGCAAAATCCTTCACTATCGCATCCTGCAGGAGATCGGCGCCGGCGGCATGGGCATCGTCTACCTGGCGGAGGACGAGAAACTCCACCGCCGCGTCGCGCTCAAGTTCCTGGCCAAATCCATCCAGGACGACCCGGACGCCCGCGATCGCTTGATGCGGGAGGCGCGCGCCGCCTCCGCGCTCAATCATCCCAATATCGTTGCGATCCACGCCATCGAGTCCACACCCGACCAGGTGTTCATCGTGATGGAATACGTCGAGGGCGAGTCGATTCACGGCTTGGTGAAGTCCGGCAGGATGACGTGGCAGCGCGCGGTCGAGCTGGCGCCGCAGATCCTCTCC